>NZ_JAVCWL010000130.1:0-657 GCF_030846505.1 Massilia pseudoviolaceinigra
GCTATATGAAGGAAACGGGCTTCACCAACAACGCGGCGCCGGTTGCCGAGGGCGCCCGCAAGCCGGAATCGACCCTCACGCTGGCGCAATCGATCGCGCCAGTTGTCAAAATCGCGCACTTTATGAAGGCGTCTACCGAGATCTTGGACGACTTCCCGGCGCTGCAATCGTACATCGACGAGCGCCTGACCTACGGCCTGCGCCTGATCGAAGAAAACCAGCTGCTCAAGGGCTCGGGTGTGGGTAACAACCTGAACGGCCTCTACACCCAGGCGTCGGCCTACGTGGCACCAATCGCCATCACTGGCGCCACCCATATCGACACCCTGCGCCTGGCCCTGCTGCAGGCGGAACTGGCCGAGTACCCGTCGGATGGCTTGGTCCTGCATCCGTCGAACTGGGCCGGCATCGAGCTGCTGAAGGACACCACCGGCCAGTACATCATCGGCAATCCGCAGGGCACGTTGTCGCCATCGCTCTGGGGCCGACCCGTCGTGACCACCCAGGCCATGTCCGTCGGCACCTTCCTGGCCGGCGCCTTCCGCATGGGCGCCCAGATCTTCGACCGCCTACTCGCCTCGGTCGCCATCGCCACGGAAAACGAAGACGACTTCGTGAACAACCTGATCACGATCCTGATCGAAGAGCGTCTGGCCC
>NZ_JAVCWL010000131.1:0-657 GCF_030846505.1 Massilia pseudoviolaceinigra
CCTATATGAAGGAAACGGGCTTCACCAACAACGCGGCACCGGTTGCCGAGGGCGCCCGCAAGCCGGAATCGACCCTCACGCTGGCGCAATCGATCGCGCCAGTTGTCAAAATCGCGCACTTCATGAAGGCGTCTACCGAGATATTGGACGACTTCCCGGCGCTGCAATCGTACATCGACGAGCGCCTGACCTACGGCTTGCGCTTGATCGAAGAGAACCAGCTGCTCAAGGGCTCGGGCGTCGGCAATAACCTGAACGGCCTCTACACCCAGGCGTCGGCCTACGTGGCGCCGATCACCATCGCTGGCGCCACGCACATCGACACCCTGCGCCTGGCCCTGCTGCAGTCGGAGCTGGCCGAGTACCCATCGGATGGCCTGGTGCTGCATCCGTCGAACTGGGCGGGCATCGAGCTGCTGAAAGACACGACCGGCCAGTACATCATCGGCAACCCACAAGGCACGTTGTCGCCATCGCTCTGGGGCCGACCCGTCGTGACCACCCAGGCCATGTCCATCGCGACGTTCCTGGCCGGTGCCTTTCGCATGGGCGCGCAGATCTTCGACCGCCTGCTCGCCTCGGTCGCCATCGCCACGGAAAACGAAGACGACTTCGTGAACAACCTGATC
Organism: Massilia pseudoviolaceinigra; assembly: GCF_030846505.1. Classification (NCBI taxonomy): domain Bacteria; kingdom Pseudomonadati; phylum Pseudomonadota; class Betaproteobacteria; order Burkholderiales; family Oxalobacteraceae; genus Massilia; species Massilia pseudoviolaceinigra. Next base: position 630 of record NZ_JAVCWL010000131.1, read on the forward strand.
ACGATCCTGATCGAAGAGCGTCTGGCCT
>NZ_JAVCWL010000132.1:0-640 GCF_030846505.1 Massilia pseudoviolaceinigra
CGCGTGCCACCTGTCGGCACGGCTACCTGGAAGCCGGCACCGACCAAGGAGACGGCCCCGTTGGCATCGATTTGAAACGCGGCAGGCAGCACTTGTGGCGGAGGAATCGGTGGCACATAGCGAACACCGCCAGTAAGATCGCTGGTTGCATTCAGTCCGCCGGCCAGCAGCGCGGTCGCCGTCGCGTCATCCACCGTCAGGATGGTCTGGGGGCGATGGCCCTTGTACGTTGAAAGCAGGCGGATGGTTTTCGACATGATTATTTCGCCTTCGATTTGTGGGTTTTGTTCAAGGCCGCGTCATCCATCTTGTTCTCATGTGCGTCCGCCATCTTGGCGCCGGCATCACGCGAATCGGTCGCTTCTCCCTGCGGCGCTGGCTCGCTCGCTTCCGCTGGCGTGTGACGCTCCTTGAGAATCTCGATCAAACCCGCCTTTGCCAGTTCGTGCGCCTCGACCAGCTCGATCGTGTCCGTGTCGCCAGCGGCCATGCTCAGGCGGCCGTGCGAGAACTGGTCGATCGCTTTGATTTTCGTTACTGCCATGTCGTTCTCCTGGTGGCCGGCGGCCGTGTTGCGCCGCCGGCGGGGTTGATTACGCCAGCGCGCCTTTTACGAACGCTTCGGGACGATTGACCACCA
>NZ_JAVCWL010000133.1:0-618 GCF_030846505.1 Massilia pseudoviolaceinigra
CAATCTTGCCAAGCTCCTGGATCCATCGGCATACCATCGACTGTTAGTTGTAAGCTGCCTAGCAGCCCCCCAATTTCATCCGACTGGACGCGTTCGTATTCTGTCTCCAGAAAAAAGAACATAGCGAGGTATGCCTGTTTGAGAGTTAAACGTTCAGGAATTGTAGTCATGTCATTTTTGTGTCGGCCTAGTCGGAGCTGATAATCCGGTTTGTGGATTGAAAGTTTGGGGTGTGGCATTTACCCCTCCGTTAAGCATTTCGCCATTTCTAGATGACGTCCATACTTGCGTCCCATCTTCACGCGTTTTGGCACACCACTCATTGCCGTATCTATCTTTCCCCAAAATATTTTTTGGGTCATTAGCCGTTTCTGCCAGGAGCCTGCGATTTTCCGGCGTATCAGGTATGTGACCAGGTCTCTTGCCGAAGATTTTGCCAGCTCTATAATATGGGATTACAACTCTAACCTCGCCGACGAGAACTCGAGTTACTAATGCGGCTATACCTCCCCGCACCCCTTTTGTTAGTCCGTAAGGATCCGAATAATTGACCGGATCCCCGTCCACATATACGTAGGTGTTGATGCCGCCATCCAGCCCGATAGGGTCGCTCTGCAC
>NZ_JAVCWL010000134.1:0-615 GCF_030846505.1 Massilia pseudoviolaceinigra
ATTGAGCACGTGGGTCAGATAGATGCCCCCGCCCGTTTTCATTTTGTAAGTCCGAACGGTATCTTGGGCCATCGCCTTGGCGTAAGCCCGCATACGAGAGAGGTCAAAAATGGAAGCAGTACGCGATGTGCTGGGTATCGATGTGAGCAAATCCAAGCTCGATGTTGCATTACTGATGAACGGCAAGGTCAAAGCGAAGGTCGTTCAGAACACGCCTGATGGACACCAGGCCTTGCTGGAATGGCTCGGCAAGTCAAAGGCTTCCCTGCCTGCGTTGCACGTGTGTATGGAGTCCACAGGCGCCTACCATGAGGCAGTCGCCACCACGTTGCACGCTGCGGGTTTCAGAGTCAGTGTCGTCAATCCTGCTTGCATCAAGGGATTCGGCTATAGCGAAAACATACGTAACAAGAATGATGAGATCGACTCGCGGTTGATTGCACGCTACTGCCTGGCCATGGAGCCCGAGCGATGGACGCCGCCGCCCCTGGAGCAGCGTCAGCTACGGGCCTGGACGTTGCGCGTTCAAGCATTGAAAGACATCCGGCAGCAGGAAGCGAACCGGTTGGAAGCCCACACGGTTGCCGGCATGCAGGACGTTGCAGCCCATGTGAC
>NZ_JAVCWL010000135.1:0-610 GCF_030846505.1 Massilia pseudoviolaceinigra
GCAACTGTAGCAAGTGTAGCAAGTGTAGCAGTAGCAGAAGTGAAAAATGTTCACTCAGAGTCATTCCCGCAAGCAACTGTAGCAACTGTAGCAGGTGTAGCAGTAGCAAGAACCGAAAACGCCAAAACGGGTTCGGTAGCAACTGTAGCAACTGTAGCAGTAGCAAACTCCAAATATCCCAAACCAAAATTGGCGGAACCATGGCGCGATGCCTTGGTAGCCGAGTTCATCGAGGTTGACGGATTGTCCCCCGAGCAAGCGCAAGCCATGGCGGCAATCTCCGTCCAGCCGCGCACGCCCGCCGTCTGGCTGGCGATGATTGCAGAACTGAACACGCTGATTAACACGTACTGCGACAGCGCCCAGGTCAGCCAAGAGGCCAAGCAGCGCCTACACGCCGTCGCCGCTTCCCAAAGCCTGGCAAGCATCCCCACAGCAATCGAATGGTTCCGCGCCGAGCTGCGCACCCTGAACGCATCCACCCTACTGAAAGCACAAAATGACTGACAAGTTTATCCCCGCCGCAAACGCCGCCGACCTGTCCGCCCAGTGCGCCGCATTGGTCCGCGCATCGGGCACGTTGATGCACACCCTCATGGTCGACCTTGGC
>NZ_JAVCWL010000136.1:0-610 GCF_030846505.1 Massilia pseudoviolaceinigra
ACCAAGGTCGACCATGAGGGTGTGCATCAACGTGCCGGATGCGCGGACCAATGCGGCACACTGGGCGGACAGGTCGGCGGCGTTTGCGGCAGGGATAAATTTATCGTTCATTTTGTGCTTTCAGTAGGGTGGATGCGTTCAGGGCGCGCACCTCGGCGCGGAACCATTCGATTGCTGTGGGGATGCTTGCCAGGCTTTGGGAAGCGGCGACGGCGTGTAGGCGCTGCTTGGCCTCTTGGCTGACCTGGGCGCTGTCGCAGTACGTCGCAATCAACGTGTTCAATTCAGCGATCAGGCCCAGCCAGACGGCGGGCGTGCGCGGCTGGATGGAGATTGCCGCCATGGCTTGCGCTTGCTCGGGGGACAATCCGTCAACCTCGATGAACTCGGCTACCAAGGCATCGCGCCATGGTTCCGCCAATTTCGGTTTGGGATATTTGGAGTTTGCTACTGCTACAGTTGCTACAGTTGCTACCGAACCCGTTTTGGCGTTTCCGGTTCTTGCTACTGCTACACCTGCTACAGTTGCTACAGTTGCTTGCGGGAATGACTCTGAGTGGACATTTTTCACTTCTGCTACTGCTACACTTGCTACACTTGCTACAGTTGT
>NZ_JAVCWL010000137.1:0-596 GCF_030846505.1 Massilia pseudoviolaceinigra
GACCGCAAGGCGATCCAGGCTGAGGTCGGCCAGCTGCTGTCGGAAGCGGACCGTATCGCCCAGACGTCGGAATTCAACGGCTTGAAACTGCTCGACGGCAGCTTCGGTACCGCCACCTTCCAGGTTGGCGCCAACGCCGGCCAGACCATCCAGGCCACCACTGCCAACTTCCGTACCAATAACTACGGCAACAACGAAGCATCGACCGCGGCCCCGACCACCCTGGCCACCACCGGCACCGCCTACACCGCCGGCAGCTTCGCCCTGCAAGGCCTGGCAACGTCGAACATCGCCGTCACCGCCACCGATACGGCGCAGTCGCTCGCCTCGACCATCAATGGCGCCACCGCCACCACCGGTGTAACGGCCCAGGCCAAGACCGAGGAATCGCTCAGCCTGACCGCCGGCGGCGTGTATTCGCTCGCTGTCACGTCCGACAACAGCACCGCCGCCAACGTCACCTTCACCGTCGGCGCGGCAACCAATGCCTCGGGCCTGGCCTCGGCAGTGAGCGCCTTTAACGATGTGTCGTCGAAAACCGGTGTCACCGCCAAGCTGAACGATGCCAACAATGGCCTGATCCTGACCAATGCCGC
>NZ_JAVCWL010000138.1:0-593 GCF_030846505.1 Massilia pseudoviolaceinigra
GACGCAATGTCCAAGGACTACCCGATCGAGGCCCCGGAATACACCACGCTGGATACGTGGAATCCTGTTCTGCAAATTGGCTCGCTCAACACCAACCCGACGCTGAGAGGATCGGCTGGCGCGGGGTCTGGATCAAACGGTATTACCGGCCCTATTCCTGACGGGTGGACCGGCGCGCGTAGTGGCGGCGGCGCGCAGGTCTGCGTGACCTCGTTTAAACCCGCTCCTGATGGCGGCTTGGATTTGTTCGCCATGGCAGTATCCGGAGCGGGCGCAGCGGGCGAGTACCACGAGATCAGCCAGATTGTTCCACTTCCCACGAACGTGACCGCGGGCGACTATGTGCAGCTGATCGCTGAAACATGCATTCTTAGCACCACTGGAAATGGTATCGGCACCTTAACGATTTATGCAGCCGGTGGCGCCACTCAACTCCCATACCTGCTGCAAACATCGCGTGCGATCCAGACATTCACCACTGAGGCGCCAGTGCTCAAACTGCGCAGCTTCCCGATGGAGATACTGCAAGGCGTGACCTCCTTCACCATGCGGCTGCGGGTCGGGTGCGCTTACGCGGCGGGCGTCAGCGGCGC
>NZ_JAVCWL010000139.1:0-582 GCF_030846505.1 Massilia pseudoviolaceinigra
CAGCTGTCGCAAACGGCGGCCTGCCGAAGCTTTCCCGGGGTGAGCCCGGTGGCGAAAAGAGCGACGAAATCCTGGCCGCATTGCGCGGCTTCAAATTACTCACCCCATAGGAAAAACGAATCATGGATATGACCGAACTGAAAAGCGAATTTAGCAAGATCAACGACCAAGTGAAGGAGCATGGCCAAAAAGCACTGGCCGAGGCTCAGCGCGGCATCGCCATGACCGAAGGCGTCAAGCAAACCGTCGACGAGCTGCTGGTCAAGCAAGCCGACATGGGCGCTGAACTCGCTGACGTGCAGCAGAAACTGGCGCGTCGCGGCGATGAGCAGAACCAGTTCGCCAAATCGCTGGGCGCGCACTTCGTCGAGAACGACGCGTTCAAGAAAGCGAACCAAGCCGGCGACCTGCGCCGAAAGGGCGGCCGCATCAGCGTCGATATCGAAGCCAAGGCGATCACTACCACCAACACCGGCGCCGGCGTGATCGCTGACCGCCAACCGGGCATCATCACGCAGCCGCAGCGCCGCCTGACGGTCCGCGACCTGATCGCACCTGGCCGCACCGCGTCAAATTCGATCA
>NZ_JAVCWL010000014.1:0-182422 GCF_030846505.1 Massilia pseudoviolaceinigra
GATTCGTCAGGCCTTTCATCGACGCTTCGATCGCGCGCAGCGCCGACAGCATGCCGCGGTTGATTGGCACCAAAGTGCCGCTGTGATCTTCCAGCATCGTCAGCGAGCGTGAGATCGAGTCCGACTTGGCATCAGCATCACCAAATACACCGCCGGCGCCCTGCGTCTTCTGCACGTCGGCAGCACTCTTCCCACCCGCACCTCCGATGCCACCACTAAGCGCGACGCCCAGCCCGGCGACCACCGCTGCCATCGCGGCCATACGTGCGAAAGCCGAGTATGGGTCACCACTACCTTGCGTGAGAACGGCATTGACGCCCTTGACGACGCTGAGCGCAACCTCGGCGGCGCGCATTACACCGGCCGCCGCCGCCATGGCTTGGTAACCGCGCGAGCCTTCGCTAAAGAATGTCTGCGCCGCCTCGGTCATGTCGCCATAGGACTTCAGCTGGGCCTGGGCACCAGCAAGGTGCGCCCGGTCGATAGCCTCGATCTTCTCCGGATTGTCAGCGCTTAATGCCTTAGCGTCCGCCAGTTGTTTCTGAGCACGGAGCTGGCCGGCCATCCCAGTTGCGTAAGCCTTGAACATGCTGCCGATGGCCTTGCCGCCTTTGCCAAATGCGTTCGAAAGGCTGTCGGCGATGCTATTACCAGCGCGCTCCCAATCTTGAATGGCACGGTCGGCTGCTTTCTTGTGGTAGCGGTCAGTGTCCTTCTGTTCCAGCCCGGCCGCAATACGCTCACGCTTCGCGCGCAACTCTTCCAGGTATTTCAGGATTGCAGGCGCCTGGGCCAACTCCTCGGCGGTGGCACCACTCAAGGCTTGCTCAGCCATGAATTGCTGCTGTGACGCGATGGCGAGGCTCAAGCGTGCGATTTCCTCGCGCTCGACTGAAGCACGGGAAATTTCGCGACCTGCGTTTGCGGCTTCCAGCTTCTCGGCCTCACGATCCAATTCTGAAAGGTACTTGTTCGTTGCATCCGCCGACTCGGACGCAATCGTCTTGGTGCGCAGGCGCTCGGCATTGTCCAACTCGGCTTTGGCATCGGCGTTCGCTGCCAACTGAGCTGCGCGCTTTGCACCGATCGCGTGCAGATCCTTTTCGTTCTTGGCCGCTTCCGCTGCCGTGGCGTTGTGGTAACCCTGGATCGCTGCGATCTGCTTATCGTAGGTGGCGATCACGGCAGCAGCGGCTGCATCCGCGTGCTTGCGCTTGCGGTCGAAAAACTCGCCGTCACTGACTTCGCCGGCCTTGTGGTTCATCTCGTCCATGCGCTGAAGGTGGGCCAGGTGGTCCTTCTTCGCGCTGGCTTCCGCTTCGAACTGCGCCCGTTTGTCCGCAAGCTCCGTGCTCGCGACTTTATCGACCTTGGGCTTTGGATCGACCATCTCGGTATCGCGGTATGTTGGGTTACCTTCGTAGACAGAACGATGTAGCTCGATCACCTGCTTGCGCGCCAACTCCTGCGCTGCAACACCCTTATTCGCCGATTTCAAAAGGATGTCGCCGGCCGCCTTTGCGTATTCGGCATCGATCTTCAGCTTTGCGTCTGCATCAGCTTTCCTTTTCCCCAGCATCGTGGCATCGCGCTCAGCCTGCGCCTTTTCAAAGCGGTCAAATTTTCCGCTGAGCTCTGCCTGCTGGACTTCGTAATCTGCGTTTTCTTGTGCTAACGCCGCTTGCCGGAGCGACTCAATTCGTTTGCGGGATTGAATCTGCCCAGAGATATCCCAGAAACCTAGCCCCTCATCGGCGTTGCCGCGCTTCTCGTCAAACTCCGAATTGATGCGATCGCCCGCCGTCTTGTGATCCGCCCATGCTTTCACTTTTTGCATGGTGGTGAATGCATTGCTGACCGTGTTCGCCAGCCCGGTGAATACACCCGCCAGGCTATGACCCCATTCGTGAAGCTGCCCATTTTTTGAGAGTTCAGTCACCTCGCTGTTTGCGTCCTTAAACCCCCTCGTCATTGCCATAACAGCAACTGTCAAAACGTCAAGGCCAACCTCACCAACTGTGGTTTTGAGGTCCGTAACGTAACGCTGCATGGAGGTGATCTGCTTGCCAGCGGTATCCATACTTGCGGTATAGGTGCCATTGATGTCAGCGCCTCGCTCAAACACGGCTATACGCCGCGCTTCCACTCGTTCGTTTTCAGTAAGCTCTTTGGTCGACTTCCCCAGCTCTGCCGCCATCTCACGATAAGCATTTTGCAAGTTGACATTGATACCGATGTTTCGCAGAATCAGCACGTTGCCCCGGGCAATACCATTAACTAGGCGGTCAAACGCCTCAGACGAATTCATGTGACCAATCACAGCAGCATCTTGGGCAATCCTAGCTAGGCCCGTCGCGTGCTTCAGATCGATGTGAGCCTGCACCAGCTTTACAGCGGATTCGCGGGATTCAATCATCGTAATGCCCTGCGCCGCGATGGCTTGAGTGGCCGTCATCATCTGGGTCTTGGTATAGCCAGAATTTCGACCTACGACTTCCATCACAACACCCAAAGTCTCATAGCGGGCCGCTAGCAGTGCTGACTCTTTGATGTAGTCCGCAACCTTCAGTGCCGCGTACGCGGCCACCACAAGGTGCACTGCCCCTGCGAGCGAGATGGCGGATTTTTCTTGTTCCCGCTTCGCTTCCGCTGCCTTTTTCGATGCTGCGGCCGCCGCCTTCGTGGCATCCTCGAACTGCTTCATCTTATTGATGAGCTCCTGCGTCTGAGCGGTGACTCCCAACTCGGCGGCCTGATAGGCGAGCAACTGCGATCGGCTCATGCCCAGCACGGCGACCTGGTCCCGCAACTTGTCGATAAACAGCTGCTGGCCCAGCGTCATCTGGGTGGTCGAATTGCCCAGAGCGGCATTCGCCTGGGTGGCTTGGCGCGCCTGCTCGGCCTGGGCCGCCAGGATCTTGGCCGTGTCGTTCATCTGACCATTGCTGACGACAATGCGCTGTCCGGTGCGCTGGGTGGACTCGCCAAGCGAATCCATGCTCTTAGCGGCCTCGCCGCCGCGGCGCCACACGTTCGCGCTGGACGCACTCATGCCATCTACCGCCTTCGTGGCGCCGGCGACCTTGCTCTCCACACGAACGCTGGCCTCGCCCATCGCATCCATGGCCTTTGCACCTTCGACCATAGGGCCGGTGTTGACTACAATTCCCAATTCAGCGAGGTCGGCCATTTAGTCTTCTTTCTTGTGGTGGTGGTACAGGAACAGATCGTCGAGCCGGTCGATAACGTCCTGTTCGAACGGGTCCATCTCGATCTGGTGCCGGGCCTGCCACGTCAGAATCTCCTGACTCGACAGCGGATTGACGTCCATGCCGTTCTGGCGCTTTCGGCTCAAGCGGGTGAACCAGGTCCAGATGTACTCAAGTTCGGGTGGAAGCTGCGGCACCGGTGGCGCAGCTGCCGCTTTGTAGAACGGGTGGGCGCGAGCGGCATCAAGGTGAACGCCGGTCGCGCTGCCGTCGCCAGCCTTCTTTAGTCGGCCGAATTGGTGGCCGGCATAGTCGAGGAGGCCAGCGACGAGAGTTTCAAAAAATTGGCGTCCTCATCCATCGCGTGCTGCACGCGGTCCTGCCAGGTCGGGTATTTGTTGAATGCGGCCTCAACCAGCGATTTGTTGAACGGCGCAGGTGCGCCAGCGCTGGTGAAGCCGTACCAGCCGACTGTTACGGCAATGGCTAGTCGTTTGTTGTTGCCGTCGATCAGGCCGACCAGCTGCTGCGAGCCCTCGTCCGTGGTCGCATCGATCGCGGTCTTGCGTTTTGCCGAACGCTTCTGACCTTCGGCACGGATGGCGGCCCATTCAGCGCGGTGCTCGTCGCTGTTCTTGCCGACGATGATGAACCCGTGGGTCGGCTCGCCGTCGTCGTCGAAGAGAACCGGTACCTTGAAGGTGACCTGGGCTGCCGGCGCGGTGAAGTTCGAGATGTCGAAGTCCATCGCGGCGATGGTTTGAGCGGTGTTCAGTGCGGTAGCGTTTTGTGCGTTGGTCATGATTTTGAGCTTTCTGTTTTGGGAATAAAAAAGGCTGGCGTTTCTTAGGCGCCAGCCAAAGCACAGGGCACGCAGCCCTGATCAGGAGCCCGGCGCGAGGCCGAGCGAGTTGGTTACAGCGTCGAGTCAGAGATCGCCAGCGTGGTTCCTTCGTGCTGAGCGTCGGCGCCGACATAGCGGAGGATGTCGAATGCACAAGTAATAATCTTGTTCGTCTCACCGTCCGAGACCTTCGCCGAGGTGATCTTGATGCGGCCCATCGCCAGGGTCATGACGTTGGCCAGCGGCGAGCTATCCGAGGCCATGCCGTAGGCGACGGACACTTCCGTCTCGGCCTTGAAGTAGTCGATGTACGCCGCGTCCTGCATGAGCACCGTGAATTGGCCGGTGCCCATCACCTTGCCGCGCGAGGCGGCTGTCGCGTATTTGTTGCCGATGACCGGATCGATCTTCACTTGGCCGTCGACCGACAGCGACATGCCCGTGCAGATTTGGCTCGGGATCCCGTTGACGGACAATAATGCTGTTGCGCCAGAGAATTTGCCGTTGGTTGGGGCAGCGCCCGGGGTGGTGAAATACGCCGCGGGGGTCGTCGGGCCTTCGAGCTTGCCCATGAACGAAATGTCGCAGCTGGTCATCCCGTTCGGTTGCACCGCCATATCCATCTTGCTGACCATGAGGTCGATGAACGCGCGATTAACCGAAATCGTCGGGTCTTGCACTTCGACGGTGAACCAGTCCTTCGTGTGGCCGGTCAGCGGCGTGAACGTGCGCTTACCGGGCGCAGTGACAGTGACGGTGTCGCCCGCGGCCTTGACGGTCATCGCCGAGCCATCCATGAATTGGCCGTTGAGGTTCAGCGCGGTGACGGAAGTGACGAAGAAGTTTTTGCCGTTGTTCGCGGCGCCAGTGGTGGCAAAGCCGGTGATGCGCACGACGGTACCGGCGCGATGGCCGTCCGCCAGCCAGGAGCCAGCCGAGCGCAGCAGGCCGCCGGCCGCCGACGAGATGGTGATCTGCGCGGTGGTGACGCCGCCGACGGTGAAGTCGCGACGCAGCAGTGCAGCCATCAGCGGTGCATAGGTGCCGCAGGACGCTTCGCCCTTGATGTCGCCGGTCACGCGGAAGTTGCCCAGACGGGTGTCGGTCATCTGCTGCGACGGGTCGATCTCGTTCGAGCTGTACTTGTCGGCGTCGGTGTCGAAGGTCGCGGTCACGCGCGGGTAGTAGCGCCCGTTGGCGGCCAGGGCCTTCGTGCCTTCTGCTGATTGCTTGGCGATTACGAGCAGGGTATCGATGCCGTTTGCTGTGGTGCTCATGGGATTGCCTTTCTTTGGTCGAAAAAAAAGACCGCCGAGGCGATCTGTGTTGGGTGGTGCGCTTTACAGGTTGCAGAACCAGCGAATTTTCACGGGCAAAAACCACCTGCCGTTGTCCTCGCGGCCTTCGCCGATCTCCGGCGTGCGTTCGATCTGGACGGTGATGCCGTCCTTTGTGAAGCTGGCGCCACGGTGGAACAAGTCCCGGACCATCTCGGCGCGCGCGCCGGCGGCGGCCGGACCCTGCCCGGGCGGATACTGCAGGTTGATCTGGAAGATGCCGCGCTCTTGCCTCGATCCGTCGCCCATGGACCAGTTGTTCGGCTCAGCAGGCAGCAGGTAAGGCGCTTGGTACGGCTGTCCGGTCACCGGTGTGAAAGCGAAGTTCTGATATGCGGTCTCGATGGGCGGCGCAATGCTGGCCAGCGCCGTTTCCAGCGCGGCCCGGATTTTTATCTGGCTCATATATAATTCCCTCGCGCGGCTAGATTTAGCGGTCGAAAAGCGGATTCATTACCCGCCTGCCGCGCCACCTCAGTAATGATCACTCTTTAATGGAGAGTTAAAATGCAAGAAATCTGGCGCCCAGTTGTTGGCTTCGACGGGCTATACGAAGTTTCAAATTGTGGGAAAGTTCAATCTAATGCTCGGTATGCTCGCATCCGGGGCGGTGGAAAAAGACTTCTCAAACCCGTTGTGCTCAAACACTGGGAATCGAACAGCGGATATCAAATGGTTCAGCTTTCGGTAGAAAACTGCACCACAAAGCATTACGTGCATCGCTTGGTCGCAATGGCCTTCGTTCCGAACCCGCATCACCATCTTGAGGTCAACCACATAGATTGCGTCAAGCGCAACAACGTGCAGAGCAACCTTGAGTGGGTAAGCCGCCAAGAAAATGAAGACCACAAAGTTTCAAGCGGACGAACCGTTCGTGGCGAGCTCAACTGCAGGGCTAAACTAACCTCTGTCGAAGTTGCAGAGATTCGCCTTTTGCTCGCGTCAGGCGTGGCGCAAGCTTCGATAGCGAGGAAGTATGCGGTCGGCCAATCCACCATCTGCAGGATTAAAACTGGTGAAAGTTGGGGGCCGGAGATTGTCAGCACACCCGCTTGCAAACTTCATGCTCCGTAGGTTGTAAAGCCTTGCGCAAAATCGCTTGCGCTAGTGCCCGCCCTCACACCATTCACAGCGTCGTCGACAATCGTACTGAATTCGACGACTGTGAGGGCAACCAGCCCTACTGGAGCCTGCCGCGACCACCCCTCTTCAATTCTTTTCGCATAAGCCAGGTTGTTCACCAGGTAGAAGACCTGGCCAGCCTTGGCGGTGCCGACGGTTCCGGCGTGGGCGGCAAGTGTCGCGCTGCCGGTTTTGTCAACGAGGTCGACCGCTCCGGTCGCCGGTGAGCCGATAGAAAGCTGCCAGTTCCCCCTGAAACGGCCTCCGGTGTAGCCCTTCGGTGGTGGGCACTGCCAGTACGTGCCATCGCCGACCGGCGAGCGCTGGACCAGCCGCCCGTCAATCTTCATCAGGATCGCGCGCACGGCCAGATCCTGATTCGCCTTGGTCTTTGCTATCCACGCAGCGATCTGGAGCGAGAAGGATCCGGCCATCACACACCCCGCAATTGCAGCGTGAACAGAACCGCGACATCGGTCGGCTCGACCTTCTGGACGGCAGCAATGGTGAGCACCTCGGCACCGATCAGCACAAGGTCGGCCGTGGTCGGTACCGGCATCGGCGCGCCTTCACGCTGCAGTGGCGACAGCAGCAGCTGCTGGTCGCCGGCTCGGATCAGCGTTCCGTCAATGTCCTCCGCCAGATAGGCGATCTTGACGCCGGTGCCCGGGTAGTCAGCCGTGCTGGCCGGCGTTCCGGTACCGGTGCCCGGATCGTAGGTGCCAGGCACTGCCCTGCGCAGCACCACGGTGCCGCCCTTCCTGCGCAGCGACTGGTCGGCGCGCGCGGCTGTCTTGGCGTAGTCAGTCATCCGCGCACCAAACGAATCGAATTCGAGCCGCCAACTGTTCCGATGTACGGTGTCAGCAAAGTATCGACCGCGGTGAAGCGCTCGCGCACGTCGGTCGTGTTCTGGAAGAATTCCGTTTCCAGCGGTCCGACCTTGTCCTTCTTGATGACGTTCGACCCCGTGTCGAGGTCTGGCATCAGATCCTCGCCGCTGCCAGCGCGGGCCGCGAGGTCGATACACGCGTTCACGACGTCCAGGGGCACAATGGTGCTCAGCACATAGAACTCATCCACCTTAACGCCGTAGCGCGGCCAATCCAGCGCCTGGTGCTGATACATCCGGCGCCCGGCCCAGCGCGTGCGGTAGGTCGCCATGAAGATCGCCGCCTTCCTCAGCGCGATCTCTTTGGCGGCCTCGGCCAGCGCCGCCCATGAGGCAACGCCCAGGCTCGCGCACCGCGCATCCGCCGCAGCAACGCTGGCGTACGACTCGGCGCCGGCCAGGCCGGTACCGTCTTCAACGATCAAGCTCATGTGCATCCTTGGAATTTGTTGGCGCCGCCCGCATTACGCAACGGCCAGGCTTCGAATGAAAGTCGCTCCCTGCGGCGCCAGGGCGGCCTCGATGGTGGACTCATTCTCGTGAATGCCATCCCGTCCGAAAAAGACCGAATGCACACCGATGCCGGCAACCGTCGCTGTGATGGCCGGGCCATCGGGGGTCAGGGATACTGAGAACGTTGTGGTCGTCGGTGCAGGATTTGCCGCTACAAACAATTGCGTCCCTGACGGGATGCCTTCCGGCAGCGCCACGGTGCTGGTGAACATGCAGGACTGGCCCGCGACCACTGCATTTGCAATCGATACGACCGCCGGTGCGCCGGTCGAAATGTTGCAGGTTGCGAGACTGGACATCGCGGTACTCGACACCGTTTGCGACGGACTCACAATGAAAGTGCCTGCGCTACCCCCATACCCGACGATGGTCGTGCCTGCCGTGACACCGGCGCCGAAAATCTGCTGCCCAGGCGTCACCGGGGCGGAGGCCGTGGCCAGCGAGGAAACGGTGAGCAAGGTACCGGCGATTGATCCAGTGAAGCTGGTGGCGGCGTATTGCCCTGCCGATGGCAGCCAGCGTTCCGGCACCGCCCCGTCGCCCAGGCCCGTGAATGGCACCCACTGGATGCCGTAGGCGGCCGCCAGGGCCGCAAGAGCTGCGTCCTGCGCTACCTTGATGGCATACTGCGCGGCATTCAACGTGTTATTTGGCATGCGCGGCGACATGACCACAACGGGAATGCCGTACTTCTTCGCTGTGGCGATCACGTCCTGCGCCAGCGCGAACGCGGACTGCAACGTGCCATCGTTGTTGACGCCATCGTTGACGCTATCCAGGCCGATCCACAGGACCGATGGAGGCGGCGTGCCGGCCGCCAGCGCGCCTTTTGCCTGAGCCCAGTAAGTAGCGGACGACTGCGAACTGGCCCCGAAATTGGCGTAGACGACCGGAGCCGTCGGCGTCGAGACGTCCATGCAAGCGCGGTAGAGCCAACTCGACATCTTCGTCGCCGTCAGACCATCGTTCTGCCAGGTCGAGTCGCCCACGCCCCAGATGCTCAGCACAGGAACGGAAAAGCTCACCACCGGGAACACATCCATCAGGACGGTGTCCAGACTGAAATTCCAGCCAAGATTGCCGACCGCATCGGCAAGGATGGCGCCAACCTGAACTGTCCGGCCGCGCATCGCCGCAGTAGGCCCTCGAACCGCGATGCTTACGTTATGGAACGGGAAGCTCTGCGCGGTACCGTCATGCCAGAAGATCAAGCCGAGCAATGGGCGCGAGCCACCGTCGAGCCGAGTTGGGCGGCTCTTCATCGGAGACTTTTCGGACAACGCAAAGGTCTGGTTTAAATTCGGCTTCAGCGTGCCGCAAGCGTTCGCCGTGTACGTTCCCATCGCCGTAGCGGCGGCGCCTGGGTCGGTAGCCATGGGGTACGTGAACTGCGTGGTGTTGAGAACGGTGATCGCCGCTGCGGTCACGTTATACGCTGCCAAGTCCGCATCACGTACCGTGACGGTGTTCGCGGTCACCAGGCCATGTGGAACCTTGGTGGTGACCGTTGCCGTCGTGGTCGCGTTGGTCAGCGCCACAACTTCACGGCCGGGCCAGTTCACGTTTTGGTAGCCGTTGACCGTGCCCGCTGGAGCGATCGCGTTATAGGCTGTCGCCGTACCGCCCACGTTGTACACGGGGCGGGATAGATTCTGGCTGAGCGTCAGACCATACGACGCATCGATCGCGTTCGACTCGGTGACAAAGACAAGGGCCTTGCCACCACCCAGCGCATTGAGCCCACTTCGGTTGACGCGGAGTAGGCGCACCGCATGGAATGGCGCTTCCATTTCCATCTTGACGCACATACTCCAGGCCGATCCGGACTGGCCGGACGTTTGCAGCAGTCCGTTGGCACCGCTGCAGCCCCAGTGCTTCACCAGCGCCTCGTTGCGCAGGATCGAGGTAGCAAACCGGCCACCGCCACCGCCAAGGCCCTTGAGGCCTGTAACGCTGCCGAAGTTGTCGGTCACAACACCTGGAGAAGTCAGGGTTGCGTTGACAACGGTCGCCGTAACACTCCCGACTGAGCACGTTATGAGAAATTTCTCAGCGGATGGAAATGGGCCGAGCGGCGCTACTGATCCGGAGCCAATGGCCCACGACTGCAGCGAGTTAGTTCCGCCTAACGCCTGGTCGAGGCGGTACACAATGCCGACTGCACCGGGCGCTCCCGACAGAGTCAGGGCGCGGCCCTCTTCGAGTGGGATTGTCTGCTGCTGGGCGGCGCTGATAGTGGGCATGGGTAACCTTGTATGGACGTAAAAAAACCCGCGCGCGGCGGGCTGATGCAGGGAGAGACGGGCTTACTCGGACTTGCCGGCCTTGCCCTTAGCAGGTGTGGCAGATGCATTTGCGGTTGCGGCCTCGGCCTGCTTGGCAGCTTCAGCGCGCAGGCGCTGGTTTTCGGCGTCCAGGGCTGCTTCTTTCGCGTTCTGAGCGATCGCCTGCGCATCGAGGTCGGCACGCATGCTCTGGAGCTGGGCCAGCTGTTCCGCCGCATTGCGGGCATCGGCAGCGGCGCGGCGTTCCAGCTCTTCGTGCGCCGCCAGCAGTTCGTTTTTGGTCGGAATACGCTCCGCCAGCGCGGCGTGGTCGTTGTCGTTGCCGTACAGTTCGTGCACCTGCGAGTCAAAGTCGGCGCGATTGATGATGACGAACCCTTGCGGGTTATCGGGCGATTGTGGCGATGCCACCTTGATAGTAGGGAGTGCGCTCATTGGAATGTCCTATGAAAGACGGAGGGCAGCGCCCTCCGTTGATTTGGTGCCAACTAGGCCGGATCGATTAGCCCTTGAGAACGGCGATGTTCTGGGTCTTCCATGCCTTCATGCCGTAGACGCACGAGACCATGAACATCGCTTTCTTGAAGCCCTTGTAGGCCGCGACTTCGAAAACCAGGCCGCTGCGCGGGTCTTGCACCAGCATCTTGTCCACCGCTGCATCGCCGCCGGCAGGATCTGCCATTGGGCGCATCGCGATTTCGACCGCACCTTTGTGCAGGGCGATGTTTCCGGTGTAGCTGTTGCCAACGGTCACGGCAGTGGCGGCAGCGGGAATGGCTTGGCGCAGGCCCGGCTCAGCGAGAGTGATCACGCCAGGTGCTGCCGCGCCCGAAGCGACGACATACTGATTCGCGTCACCGGCGAAGGTGATAACGTCGCCAGCCAGGACGGTGCCGGTACCGGTGATCACGGTTACTGCGGTGGCGCCAACTGCGTAGCCAGCTGCATTGGTGGTGTAGCTAGCGCCAGTGCCTTTCGTCGCGATGCCGATACCAGCCGATTCCTTCAGCATGATGTTCTGCAGGTTCAGCAGCACACCCTGGCGCAGCAGCGAGTCGGTGCCCGATTCGTTCACCTTTTGCAGCGATGCGAGGTTGCGGAGCTTGGTGCCGGCAGCAGTGTTGAAGATCAGCGACAGCTGGCCGTCATCCGGGCAGCCGTTATCGACCAAAATCTGGCGGATTTCAGCGACTTCGTTGAAGTTCGACGCGAACGGCGTGGTGCCGGCGGTACCGAAAGCGCGGGAACCGGCTTTGTAGGCGGTCTGCCACGCGGACACTTCCATCTGGTTGGTGATCGCGCGGAATGCCTGGGCGATCTGGTCGCCGTAGATGGTCTCGAAGCCAGCGCCGTTGTTGACGTGCTTCATGTCCTCGCCGGTCCACGGAATTTGGACGCTGGCCGGGGTGTCGATGGTCAGCGTCTTGCTGTCCACCGTTTGATCGGTGCCTTCCGGGATCGTCATGGACGGGGTCAGGCCCTGCACGACTGCGGTGCGGGTGAAGTGCGAGCGAACGGTATCGTTCAGCGCGACGGCGACCGAGGCAGTGTTCAGCGTCACCGAGGGGATGATGCCGATCATCTCGCGGCCGACGATATCGGCGGCGCGGTACATGTCAGCTGCGAGGTTATTCAATACGTTTGGCATGGATTATTGCTTTCTATTTTGGGTGATTTGAGGTTTCGAGCAAACAGGCCATCCAGCCCAAAGCACCCTCTTGGCATCCGCCGCCAGGGCAATAAAAAAGCCCGCACATGGCGGGCCGGTGTTCGTATTGCAAAACTGCTTAACCTGCGATGGTGGCACCATCCTTGAACGCCGCGGCACGCTGGCCCTGGTCCATCGCGTCGAACTGGGCTCGGGTGATCGACTTCGCACCGGCGGCGCCGGCACCGCCGGTAGCGCCGCCGCCTGATGCGCCAGAGCCCTTGAGGATCATGTCCTTGTTGGCGTACTGCCCAACCATGACCTGCAGCGCTTCTTCAAAGTCGGCGTGCTCGCCGTGGCGTGTCGCGGAGAAGATCGGGTTGCCGTCTGGCCCCATCGGGACCAACTTGCCGTTATCGACCTTGAAGCGATCGCCGAATACCTTCTGCGCGATGTCAGCAGGGATGGCCATCTTGTCGGCGATGAACTTGGAGCCGGCGAACGACCCGCCGATGATGTGATTGTTCAGGTTCTGCGTGAGCTTTTCGTTCTGCTCTGTCAGCGCGCGCTGTTTTTCTTCGGCTGCGCGGGTGGCGTTGGCAACCTGCTCTTGAGCAGTGCGGGTAGCGGCGTCCTTGATCTCTTGGACTTTGCCGGCGGTCACCAGGTCGCCGTCTTTGATGTTTTTGGCCAGTTTGATCGCATCGGCTGCTGCGGTCGGGTCTTCAATCCCGGCGTCGCGGAATGGCTTCAGCGCGGCTTCCGCAGTTTCTTTCGCAATGCGGTGGGCCTTGGCCTCGCCATTCAGGCGGCCAATAGTGGCAACCGTAGCGTCAGCATCAAAAGGCGCTTCGACACCGTCAGCATTGATAAAGATCGGCTTTTTGTCGGCATCCATGGCGATAGTGCCGTCTGCGTTGTATTTGAATGGCATGGTCTTTCTTTCTGGGCATCCGCCCGATCAATGGCCTTCCGGCCGATGCGCCGCGTCGCGTCCGCTAGCGGCAATAAAAAACCGCCTCAAGGGCGGTCTGTGAATCTATGGGGGTGAAAAAACCCGCCGGAGCGGGTTGGGTTGCTAATTTTTGAGTGGCGGTGGAGGACTCCATTCGCCCACCTCTCCGGTAGCCTCCAAGATACATGCGAACGCGAGGTCGCGCGCAAGATCGCCATCGCCCATTTCCCCGTCGGAGGAATCGGCAATGCGCCTGAAAGCTTCTAACATCATTGGAGCGGCAGCAAGAAGCTTCGCTATTTCAGCATTGTGCGATGATTCATCGCTCAGGACGAAGTGCGCCGCCTCCTCGCCGTGCGCAACCAGGTCGACGGCCGTGACCGGCTGCCCGTCAGGCAGCGTGACGAACGCGCCGCCCATGCCCAGCGCGGATATCTGCGCCAGCTTGGCCGCGAGGTCGTCGATGGTCATGGGCTG
This sequence comes from Massilia pseudoviolaceinigra, assembly GCF_030846505.1. Lineage (NCBI taxonomy): Bacteria > Pseudomonadati > Pseudomonadota > Betaproteobacteria > Burkholderiales > Oxalobacteraceae > Massilia > Massilia pseudoviolaceinigra. The sequence goes on from NZ_JAVCWL010000014.1 coordinate 13,283, forward strand.
GGGCGGCGCCGGCGGGACAGGCTGAGCAGGCGACTTCAGCAGGGATTTGGGATCGAAGGTCATGCGGCGATTCTACCCTACTGAGAATACATCTCCTTGAGGGCCGACAGCTTCAGCGGCCTGCCGCTCATGTTGACCAGGTCGCGCGGCGCCAGTTTGCCCTCTCGGAATAGCGCAGCGCGGCCCGGGCCAAGCACCTCGTTCTGATAGTCGGCACCCTTAATGGTCAGGTACTCGGCAAACGTCGTCTTGGCCGAGATCGGCCCGTTCGACGATGCGCGCGTGCCCTCTTCCGGCTCGTCCAGGTCGATGCCCATCTCGCGGAAGGTCTTCATCACCGCGATTTCGGTCGAACGGCAGCCGTGGTGCCGCGGCACGCCGCCGTGATACGGCAAGTGGTTCTCGCCCATCGGCTCATAGTCGAGATCCCACTGCGCGCCGCTGTAGGCGATGCACATCAGGCTGGTGTGCCCGTCCATCGTCGACACCTGCTCGATGCCGGTCATCAGATCGGGATTCATCTCGAAGGTCGCGCGGCGCGCGGCGGCGGCCACCGTCGCCATGCTGGTCTGCACGATGGACAGGGCGTTCTTGCGAGCCATCGGCATTACGCCGGGGATCTCGTCGTTGCCGACCACGCGCGCCACGATCTGAGCGTTCGTCTCACCCTGGGCAGCGCCGATGCGGATCTGCGTCGCCAACTTGAACGCCGTGTCCTGCTGCTGGCGCAGCCACCACGATTTTGCCGGCGAGCCCATGACCAGCGTGTCGCTGACGAGCGTGCGCAGGTAGTTCTCGGTCGGCATGCCCACGTCGAGGCGGGCTTCGATCACGATCGACAGCGCGGAGCGCACGCCCAGCGCCTCGACCTCAGCAACCATGCCCAGGTCAAGCACCAGCTGGGCCCGGCCGTAGTAATCGGCAATCAGCTCGTTCGATTCACGCAGCAAGGCATTCTTACCGGCCTTGCCCAACTCGGACAGCGCCGGCGCATTAGCCAGCACGCTGACCACATCCTTCTGCATCAGGATCAGCAGCGCGAGCACCTTGGCTTTACTTTCGGCCTCGGCGCGCAGCATCAGGACGTTGTGCTCGATGAGCAAGTCCATCAGCCACTGCTCGAGCGCGCTCATTCGGTCACCGGCTTAGGCTTTGCGCTCGGCTGGCCGCCAGGCTTCTGCGGTCCCTTCGGCATCGGCACGTCAAACGTGGGCGGCTCGTCGTTCTCGCGGTCGTCCTCGATGCGCTTCTTCTCCTCGTCCCAGTCAAGATCCGGGGATAGAGTGCCGCGGCGCTGCAATTCGTTGAAGTACGTCTCGCTGGAGATTTTCCCACCGGTGGCGCTCTTGAACAGCAGGTCGGCGCTGGCCTCAGCCAGAGTGGCGGCGCCGAAGTCCTTGAACACGGTAACGTGCCCGCCCTGCGGCTCGCCTACCCAGGCGGCCATCAACTGCAGCGCTTGGTCAATGGCGTCCTCGATGTTCTCGGCGACCTTCTTGAGAGCGCACGAGCCCTGTTCGTTGTCGGCCAAGGTCTGGCTCTCGGTCACATTGCCCGGCTTGATCACCAGGAGCTCGGCGCCGGCTTGGCGCATCCGGTCTTCCAGATCGAGGATGGATAAGCGGCCGGCTTCGATAGCCGCGCCGCTGTGTTCCACGAACTTCATGTCCGCATCAGGGCGATCTGTTTTGACTGCTGTTCCAGCACCTACCGTAATCGCTGTTTCGGCTTCAACGCCTTTCATGAACAGGATCGGCACGCGCGCGACATGCAGGATGTTCTGCTGGTCGCTCTTCGATTGCCAGTGCTCAACGTTCATGTGGCCCAACTCGACCAGCGGCGGACAGGCTTCCATGTGGGCGAGGCGTTTACCGTAGACCGGGACAAACGGGATCGTAGGAAGAGTGGTAGGCCCCTTGTCATACAGCAGCCACTCTTTGTTACCGCCCTCCGACTTACGCCAGATCTGCCACGTTCCCCGCCCCAGCACGCGCACTTGCTCGATTCTCTTGGTATCGAACTCACCGTTCGGCACCTCAGCGGATTCAAGCAGGCGCAACTGCGTGAGCTCGGCGACCGATGTCGCGTTCTTCGGCAGCCAGCCCAGAATGTTCTTTACGTGGATCTGGACGAAATAGGGCCGCACCCCGGCCTTCAACTCCTGATCGCGGGTGACGATCCCTTCCACCTTTGGGTAATCAACAAGGATGCCGCCGAACCCGTACCCGAGCGCGGCTTGGCACAACTCCGAAGCGAACGAGTGCAGATTGCGGCCGGACTTGTCGATGTCCTCGGCCCACACCTTGAGCCGAGCCGGGACATCCTCGCCCAGCGTGAGCGGCTTGCTAAACGGCTTCGCAGCCAGCACCTCGACGGTGCGGGCGTACGCCGGAAAGAGCGTCGACACAGCCAGTCGCAGCCTGTAGCTCTCATCGTCCTCGTTCGGCCACTTCGGGAGATAAGTCTCGCCAGCGGCGCGCATGGTCTTCGTGCCACCGAGCAGCGCCGTGATCAGGGCGACGTCGGCGTTGAGCGCTGCGGCTTCGGCTGATTGGGTGCGTACATCGGTCATGGTTTAAGCTGGCTCGTAGGTTGCTGCAAAAATATCGGGCTTGCACGGATAGCGCTCGCCGACCACGCCGGTGATGATCCAATCACTAGGGCAGACGATATGCCCGCCTTCAAGCGTGTCGATCCAGCCGTGAACATGCATAGTCTGGCCACAATGCTTGCACGCAGTTTCGCCGGGCACCTCCGGATGGCGAAAGTAGCCGACGATCTGACCTTCCCAGCTATTTTCGCGGCAGTGCTGGCCGCTGAAGCTGCGCATCTCGCCGCCCTCAAATCCATCGACTGCCTTAGCGTAGTCCAGCGGATGGTCGCCATTCTTGAACCACTGAGTAGCGTCAATGACAACTGGCTTTTTACGAAATTTCATAGATTCCTTGTTGTTACATTCGCAGCGGCGACGTTGTAGCGATTCGCTTCACGATCGGGTACCGCTTCACGATGAAGTAGCCATTCGCGTCATTCGGGTGGTCGTGCCCGGATTTCTTATCCGGCGTGCCATCAGCTCCCCATACCTGCTGTTCCAACGCCTCGGTTGTCGTCGGGCACAGATCGGTGTTGATCTTCCATTGGCGCTCGCCCTGAGCGTTCAGGATCATCGCGTTGTAGGCGTTGACCCGGTCGCGGACCGCAGGGTTGGAGTGGTTCACCTCCAGCTGGAAGCCGGCCGTTTTCAGAATTGAAAGGTCCGATTCGCTGGCGTTCTTGCTGCTGGTGTTCTGCCCGGAGGCATCCGGGTAGATCTTGATCTGGTGGCCCTTGTCCTTGAAGTCTTCCTTCAGGATCTTTGCCATTGCCGGCGTGTCACGCACCTGCACGCGCTCGGCCAGGGTTAGCGGCAGGCCATCGCGCACCACGTTGATGCAGGCGGTCATGTTCTGGACGTTGAAGTCGAGGCCGATCTGTAGCGGCTCGCCTGGCAGGATGATCGCGTTCGTGCGGTTCAGCAGGCGGTCGAAGTCGGCGTACACGCTGCCGCTGGTCAGGTTGGTGAACTTGCCGCGCAGGTATGCATCGATAAGCGCGGGCGGGTAGCTGGCCAGGAGCGACGGGATGTAGTCGGCCGGAAGGTTCAGCTCGTTGTCAAATGTGCTCGCCTGGATCAGGCCGTACAGGCTGGCCAGCTCAGGCTTGTCCCGGATCGCCTTCACGAACTGCTGGTAGACGAACTTGAAGCCCTCGGGCGTCGTCGTGACGTCAATACCGTTCTTTAAGCCAGGGATGTTGTAGCGCATCCGGGCAATGATCTTGCGCCAGGCCAGCTGCGCCTTCTTCATCGGCATGACGTCCAGCTCGTCGATCAGCGCATGGCCGATCTTGAACCCGACGATGGTTTCCGGCTTCTCCATCGAGCGGCAGAGAACGGTGCCACGGTACTTGCGGCCTTCGTACACCTCGACCTCGTGGTCGCCCTGCTTCACCCTGATGCGGAGGCCCATCGCGAAGGCCACCTCTTCCATCGTGGGATAGAAGATGTCGCGGATTTGCGGAAAGGTCGGAGCGAAATAACCCTGGTCAATGCCAGGCCACTGCCAGAAGTGCATGCAGATGCCAGCGCAGCCCACGTACGTCTTGCCCGAGCCGAAACCGGCGACATACGCCTTGAATTTGTGGGGGAGTTGGAGGAAAGCGGCCTGCGGAACGTTCAGGTCAAGCTGGATTGTCGTCATAGCGCTTGGCGTCTTTCACGCCGAACGTGATGGCAACCGGTGTCGGCTTATCGTCGTCCGGCTTCACGTCCTTGGTGGCCTTCATCAGCTCCATGCCGATCTCGGCGGCGCCATTCGCCATCTTGGTCAGCACGGCGATGTCACCCAGGACAATGCGGCTCTTGTCGTCCAACGGCTTGGCGTCGTCGATCTCTTCCACCTTGGCGTGGGCGATGCCGGCTAGTCTGTGCGCGGTAGCAGCGCCATACCGTGCGGCGCCAGCCAGGTGCATGGAAATTTGCTTGAGTTCGTCGGCCAAAGTGCGCGCACTTATCTGCGCACCAATCGGCAGCGCACCAAAAGCTGTCTCTGCTGCAACCAATTGATTTGCAACGTCTTTTATTTGTTTCGTCTGCGCACCAAAGCGTTTTCTGATCGCCGCTTCGGATACCCCATACTCCCGGGCGAGGACCCGGCCTGCTTCCCCCTTGAGGAGACGTTGACCGATCTCCGCCCACTGCTTCTCTGTAAGCGATGATTTGCGGCCCATTCTTGCCCTCTGATAATATTAATAACTATAGGCCGATTGGAACGACAAACAACGGGGGAGCACATGGACTACTTGGTATCGCTACAACAGAAAGAGATGCACTTCGGATTTACCCACACGTTCTCAAGCGAAGAACGTCACGAGCTTCTGGCGGCCAAGCTCGACGAAGAGATTCGGATCAATGGCGGTACTGCCCACTTGGACAAGTACGGCGATATGAATTTCTCTCTACGCTCACCTGGTGGCAGGCGAAACTATTGTGTCGACTACGGCGAGCTTTGCCGGCAATTAAAGAACCCGGACGGCGTGGAGCTCTATGCACGCCTCGCCAATAAATAGCATCCCCGCCCGCGCCACACCGGGACCGCGATACACAGCGGTAGGAGCCTCATGACTTTTGTTCGTCGGGGACTGCGCCCGCTTTCCTGCCCCCTGCCGCTGGAGCGCGCTGGCAGGCCGCCTGATGCATGGCGGAGCGATGATCGTTACCGGCGCACCGAGATGTCGAGCACGACCGACTGGATGCGGCCGAGCTGGCGCGTCGCTTCGATCGAGCCCGGCTTCAGCAGGTTCACGGTGATCCCGTCGACCGTCATGCCCGTCGCGTCGATGAACGAGGCGATCTCGGCGCTGATAACCGTCTCCAGGCGCCGCTCGATGTCGCGGCGCATCCTGGCGATATCGCTAACCGCCCGCTTCGTCTGGCTGATCGCGACGGGTTTGTCGATGGCTGCCGACGTCATGTCGACCCAGGGAAGCGCGCCGGGGTTCTCGGTGCCGTTCATTCTCGTCCCATCATGTGCGGCACCTGGGCCGCGACTGCTGCAATGCCCTGCCCCACTGTGCCGTATCCCTTGGCGTGCAGGATCGCATTGGCCTTCGCGCACTCGGACAGGTGCTGCGCAAGGGAATTGATCGTGGTCTCGTCCTTGGCCTCTACGGCGCGGACGATCAGGCTGTACCAGTGGCGGGGAATCATTGCGGTGCCTTGAATAAGAAGAGCCGCAGCGCGTGTGCACCTGGCGGCGAAAGGCGCTGGGAAGCGCCCGAGGGAGATGGGAGCTGGTGGCCGGCGATGACCCCGGCTCAATGTTCGCGCTCCGACTCTCGCCCAACCCATGCAGCCAGCCTCGGTATTGGACAGTCTCGGCGCCAGTTCAACGTCTGGCTCGCTATTGCTAACTGACAGCGCACATCACTGCGCATTCACCAACACGGATGACGGCTGAAGCGGCGCGGGCACCGGGTCAGGGCTGGCACCCTGTCAGTCATCATGCGTGTTGGTGCCGGTTACAGCGTCCGGCGTCGTAGAACGCAACAACCCATGCGGGGCGCGTTCTGGGGCAGCGCCGCTGTCAGGCGGACGTTCGACTGTTTCCTGCATATAAACTTCGACGTTGGTCGGCCTGGTCGATGACGGGTCGCATCTGGCGGCCTAATTTGCCCGTACTACTGCAGCCGGAGGATTTGCCGTCCGGCTGGCCTCTTGCGAGGGCTTCGATGCCCGGGATAGTGCTTAGTCCGGCACCTCCGGCAATGCCCCGTTCTCGGGGATCATGTGCCATCCGAGCACGCGCTTGATTTCCTCAAGCGTCTGCGGCGGACTTTCCTTGCGTTCGGGCGCACTCAAGTACGCGCGAACTAATTCTTTCGAGGGGCGAGTGGTCTGCGTCATGGCAGCCGCCAGTCTGTAAGTCCCCATGCACCACGGAACGACTCTCGACGCCCGAACGCGCCACGCCACCCAGAATAGCTGCGCCACGCCACAGCCGCATGAGGAAGGGGCTGCGCTTCGTTTGAACGGTGGTCATGTCTGCCTCGCTGGGAGCGGAAAGCAAAAAAGCCGCACTGGGCGGCTTTCCGGGTTCGTCCCCGCTATCTGCGGGGTACTACGAACGACTGTACTGCGTAAATTTCTGTGCGAGCGAAACCATCGGTAGGCTTGCACTATATGAAATCTCAGGGGTCGTTGTCGCTTTCGCGTCTGGCACAAGCCTGAGAGAAATTTACTGTACGTCGAGAACTGCAATTCTACACGAAACTACTGTTTGTATACACAGTTCATGCAATTTCTTCTGCCGCCAGGTCGTGCTTACGCAACAGCGTGCTGGCGATCGCTGCGTGCGTCGATTCGATGGCGCCCAACTCCGACACCATGTCGAGCACCAGCTTGGCCTCGTAGCCGCTCAGGCCCGTCAATTCGATCTTGCCCGATCCCTTGCATGGAATGCAGGCGCGCTTGCTCTCGGCGACACCGGTGCCGTGGCACTGGACGCACTTGCCGTCCAAGAAGTGGGCCAGGGAAGCGTTAGCCACGCGCCGAAACGTGATCGGAGCGATGGCAATATCCTCGGGCTTGACCCAGCGCCGCGCGGCGCCCTTCTCCGTCACGATGGCGAGCCATTCGCGCAGCAAGGCAGCCAGGTTCTGAGCATTCCCCTCGAACTTCTTGCCCAACGTGCCATCCGCGTATTTGACCCGCGACAGCAACGAACCGATGTTGCGCGCGGACTTATCAGCACGTGCGGCAGCCTGAAGTGCGTCGGTTTGGTGGTGAAAGCAGTCATCCATGAGATTGGATGAGCCGAGCGATTGAAGGTGTTTTTCAGCAAATCCCATAGTTTCCCCACAAGAAGACCTTCCCACCTTACCATATCGGTGCAAATTCACAAGAGTCCAATGGGAAATATTTTTCTTCGTCGAAACACCCAAATCGCTTGACTCGGACGAGCCGCTTTATGCGCCTGTGCTGCCGAATCCCCCCACCTCCCCGCGCCGTCTCGCCCAGCTCGTCGACCAGGTCGAATTCGACACGCGGCGACGCTACCAGCTTCGCTTGCGCGATCCGGTCGCCCGTCCGGACCTTGGGGCATCGGGCATCGTCATCGCCGTCGAAGCGCAGCGCAACCATCACCTCGCCGCGGTAGTCCGAGTCGATCTGGCCTGTGCAGTTCGATAAACGAATGGCATCGTTGAGGCCCTGTCCGCTTCGGCTGTGGATCTCCATGATCCACCCAGACGGGATCTCGAACGCCAAGCCGGTGCGGAATATGGCAGCGTGTTGATCGCGCGGGTGCGGCTTGAAGTCATCACCATCGAGGGCATACAAGTCGAAGCAGCTCGCACCATCGGTTGCGCAGGTCGGCAGGATCGCGTCCGGGTGCAACTTCATCACTTTCAATTTCATCATCTTCCTTTCAAGTGCCGCGCGCATCCGGGCGCGGCTGGCCGGATTTAGCCTTTGATGTGGCGCTTTTTGACGACGCGACAATGCAAGCAGTACCGGACCTGATACGGGTCTCCTTTAAAGACGCCAAATACATCGCTCCAAGCAGTCCATTTATGAAATATCAAACACATACCTATCTCCTTACACGCCACGCAGATCGGTGCGCGGCTCCCCGTTTAATTCGTGTGCCGCATCCGGACGCCTTCGCTGACCAGCGCATACCAGGCCTCATCGAACGGCATGCGCTTCGTGTCCATCATTCCGTTACGTCAGCCGTGCCAGTGCGACTTGCTTTTGTCGCTGCCTGGCTCAGGCTCGCCGCGCAGGCCAGCCAGGTAACCAGCCACGCATTCGTCCATGTCGACCAGCTCAAGCTCGGCCCGGGTGCTGATCGGTGTGTATTCGCTCATACCCGCAAGCACCCAAGGCGATCGAACTCGGCCAGGGCAGCTGCCGCCGCGCGCGATATCTCGACATTCGGCACCGCTCGCAGATAGTCCATCGTTCGGCCGACGCCTTCGCGAAGTACGCTCAACTCGTCCGCAGTGCATTCTGTTTTGCCCGTCTCCTGCGCGCGATGCTGGATCTCGGCGATGGCCAGGACCATGGCGTGCGCGATCGGCAGGATCGAATGTCCTTCCGGCGCTATCCGGCGCGTCAAGTCGGCATTGCTCAACAGGTCATAGACGTGCCGCTCGCAGAAGTGCGGCATGCCAAGCGCCAAGGAGGCGACATAGCCCGGCATTTCCATCATCAGGGCCTTGCGCATCCCTAGCGGCTTCACGCACGGCTTGGGATGGTAGGACTTCGTGCGCTTCGGTTTCGGCTTGCTCATCACGCCCTCCGGCCCGTCGCAGTTACCGCAACCGCCAGCGCGGCCCAGGCATGCGAGGAAACGCCATACAGCGGCCCTGGCTGGCCCTTGGTGCCTACTTGCGGGGTCTTGCCTCCTCCGGTCGCCGGAAACATGTCGAGCAGCGCCTGGCGGACGTTGGGGTCTTTCGCGCGCGGCGTGCCGCAGAGGTGCATCTTCACGTCCTTGCGGTAGACGAGTTCAACCCGGTCCGGCGCGTGCCATGCCTGTTTGAACCGGCCAATCCAGACGCACGTCTCGAAGACCTCGCGCCCGACCGCCATGCCGTAGCTGGCGATCATTTCAAGGGCGAGGCGGTGGCCATTGATCCGGAAGTGCGCGCGCTGCAGGTAATCCAGCATCTCAGCGTTCGGCATGACCCCGCAGGCGGCTACTGCCTCACCATCGAAGACGCACCAACCGGACTGTTCGGTTCCCGGATCGATTGCAAGGATGCTGGTCACTGGTCCACCTCGTCGGCGATGGTGTAGTGCCGCGGCGACTTGTCTGCGTGCCGGTCGACGATGGCGGCGGCGGCCGAGTTCAGCGCCGGATAGAACGGCTTGGAGCGCGGCGGCCGGTCATCGGTGCACATGCCCTGCATCTGGGCGTCGCGCAGCACCGCAAGCGACGACAGCGCCTTCGTGATGTGCGACATGCCGCTTTCTGGGTCTATGTCTTCACCCTCCCACCAGTCGATCAGGTGGCGCATCGTGGCGTCGAAATAGACGCCTGCGCGGACGCCAACCACGCGATAGTTGTGCCGGCCGTACTTGCTGGCGCCCTCGAGCATAGCCACGCCGATTTCTGCGACGACGCACATGGGCACCACGGAGAGCGGCGCTTTCTTGACGCCGAGCGCATCCTTGGGGTTGGATGGTTTGAGCGGCTGCTTGTATTTGTCGAGATTGTTCATTTCGTTATCCTTGAGTGAAGCCACATTGACGCCATCGCGCCGAGTCCTGAGCCCAGGCCGATCGCCAGGACGATCCAGCCGTAACCGTTGCGCGCGGTCGTCGCGATGACATAGACCTCGCACGCCGCCATCAGCATCGACGTGGGCAGCACGAGCAGGTATTGCTTGTGCATCACGTTCAACTGCTGAAACGCTTTCAGAAAAATAAATACAAATGCCGCGCAAAATGCGATAAGCCAAGTCATTGCGGCCCTTCCAGTTGTCTTGTTGCGTTGCCCAGGCCGAGCGCTTGGCCCCTCAGCACCTGCAAGCACAGTTCGCGGTTGCCCACCAGTCGCGGGCCTTGGATTGCTAGCCCCGATGCCCCGTTGTGAGCATTCGCCATTCCGATCAGGGTTTTGGGGTATTCCGGCTTCTGGTCGCTCATCTTGTAGCCGCGGTACCGGTTCTCGAATTCCTTGGCGATGAAAGGCCACTCCTTCTCCTCCTTCAAGCCCAGCGCTGCCCAACCGCCCATGTCGGCGATTACGCGATGGACCAACGCATCGTCAAATACGACATCGACGATCGGGCCTACCTGGCGCACGGCCATGTTGACCTTGGACCACGCCAGTGCGGCCTGGTCATGCGTCCGGCCATGCATCATGATTTTCAAGTCCGATATCTGCGGCATCCACTTGCCCGCCTCGTCCGTCGACTGCGTGTGTTGCCACATGGCGCGCTCGATTGACTCGTAGTCGAACTGGCGCAGGCCCTCCCAGTAAATCTGGATGGCCATTTTCGAAATTTCGCGCCGGTAGTAGTCGGATATCCCGACGATTAGCGAGGCGAAGCGCTTTTTTTCCTCTGGCGTTTCAGTCATTTCCCGTCCATCCACTCTTGCGCGGCGCGTGCCGTCGCCTGCCCGGCCTTACCGAGATTCGATTGCTTCGCGCTCGGCATCACGTAGTTCGCCGCAAAGTGCTCGTCAGGGCCAAAGAACGTCGCAGCGAGCTTCAAATACTTCGTCTCGGTACCGATGGCATGGGCGTGCGCCAGATACCTGTGCAGGCCTAGGAGGATCTCGGCCGGCTCGACACCGCGCTTGATATTCGCGCCCCAAGCTTTGAATGCCGAACGTTTTGTACCCTGCCGCTCGACTGGATAAGCTGCCCACGCCTCCTCAAACTCGGGCGGATAGTCGTTGCGCTTTGCTGGCTTCAAATTCGCCACGGCGCGCAATCTTTCGATCTCATCTAGCATTTCCTCCAGCCGTCCAGCGTCAACCTCTACAGTCGCTGCCTGGCTCGCGAGCAGCCGCAATTCCTCATAAGTCGGATTCATGCAGCACCTCCAAGAATGTTCAGCCAGGTATTAGGCGCTTTTGCGGCCTTCTTTTCCCAATGCTTGCTGCGCCACTTCGCCTTCATCTGATCGTAGCGATCGGTCTTCTTCAAGTTGGCGTAGTAGCGCGCGCTGATCTGCGCTTTGGTAAGGCGGCGAAGCGTGTCCTTCGCATCCGGCTCTGTACCGACTTCGTAGACCGCCATCGACGGCCCGCCCAGCGGATGCGGCAACCACTTGCAAATGCGAATCTGTCGACCTGGCTCTGAGTGCAGCTGATTCACCGCCGAGTAGACGACATCCCGGCAGATACCGGTGCGCTCAACAAGCTGCGTCTTTGTTCCAGGCAGCGATCCAAGGATCAAAGCGATCGACGCTGCGCGCCGTGAATCCGGGCGCTTGTTTGCCGCGCGCGGGCGACCGTTAGTTGGGGCGGGCATTATGCGACCTCCCCAGCAAACATATCCAGCTGTGGCGCAGGGATGGCGGCCAGCTCTGCTGCAGCTGTGACCTTTGCGAGTTCGTGCTCAATGCGCGCCTGTGCGATCGGCAGGTACTCCGCAGTCATGTCGATGCCGATGAACTCGAATCCCTCGCGCATGCAGGCCTTGCCGGTGCTGCCGCTACCCATGAACGGGTCGAGCACGACACCGCCGGGCGGCGTGACCAGGCGGCACAGGTAGGCCATCAGGTCCGTCGGCTTAACTGTTGGGTGGCTTGATTGACCGACGCTTGCGCTTAGCTTCAACCGCATCGGCCACACTGCACGACTTGCACCGAGAGCTGACGCCATCCACTCGTTTGTAGTAAGCATCGATGCACTGTACGACCCCGCATTTTCTACAGGGCTTCCACCAGACGCCGTCTCGTAATTCGCACCCACTGTGTTCCCGTTTGTGATGCAATTTTGAAAGAAGCTCAAGATTTTCGAAGGCGTTGTGTAGCTTTTTCTCGTCGCGGTGGTGGACATCGAACCCAGGGGGGATTGGCCCGTTGTGCTTTTCCCAGACAACATCGTGTTCCATTCGGTAGCGCTGCTGTTTTTTGCACCAAATACGGCGGTAACCCTTGGCACTGATTGTTCCGTAGCCACCCAAAGCCTTGCTTGCCGGGCCTCTACTCCCCATTTAATTTCTCCTGTAGTCGAATCATTCCACTCGATTACGACCTCTACAAAACCGTCAAGCCCGCTGTTTCGGTCTGACTTACTTGCTTTGGCGCAGTAGAAGAAGCGCGCGGCGCTGCCGCTGTCGGCGTATTCAGTCGACTGGTGGTTATCTGCCAGCCAGGTCGTGCCTCGAACTATTGCAGCCTTGCTGTCGGGCGTACGCTTGCCGGTGACGCTCGACTCAGGGAACGCCGCCACCACCTCGTCGCTGCCGTCGTGGATGATGTTGGCCGGCCAACGCCCTTCTGGCTGGACAAATGCAGCGACGGCAGTTTTCCCCGCCTGGAACATGCCCTGAGCAGCGCCGACACGCTCATCACCGTCAAGCGACGTCCTGCCGCCATCCTCGGCGTAGGCACCTCCATTCAAGTTGTCATCTGTTGGTACCCGGCACGCATCGATGTTGATCGCGCCGGTACCGAACTTGCGGACGTTATCTGTCATCCGACCGACGTGCGGTTTTTGGAACATGAGTATCGGCTCCATTGCAGGCTTGAGTGCTTGCAGCCCATAGGCCCAGCCATCCCACTGTTTGGCGTCGTTGGTCGTCGGCGCGGTCACCGTCGGCACGTACTCGCGGCCATTGTCCGGGATCCAAGAGCCGGTGTCGTTCTGATCTGCCCCAGGGATCATGCGCTTGACTGCCGCGCCGGTGCTGATCACCTCGCGCTTAGCGCCGGCTTCTTTATCGAACGCCTTGCCCAGGTTCGCGGCTTTCGGGAATCCGCTCCCGAATATCCAAGCCAAGAAAGGATGTTTGCGGAAGCCGGCCAAGCGGCACGCCATGCTCATCAGGTCATCGGTACGAGTGCTTGCAAACACCAGCATGTAGCCGCCTGGCTTCAGGACACGTATACACTCGCGCCAGACTTCAGGGCCCGGCACAAAGCTGTCCCAGGTATTACCCATAAAGCCAGCCTTCTTGTGCAGGTAGGGAACGCCGGCCATCCATGCCGTCATGCACGCGATGATGTCAGGCGTGCCATGCTCGCTGAGCCCGTACGGCGGATCGCAGACGATCGAGTCCACGCTGTTGGCCGGCAGCTTGCTCATCTCGCTGATGCAGTCGCCGTGAATAATGGTGTAGGGCTTCATGATTTCACCCGCGTGCTAACATTCGTTTTAGTCAAGATAGTGCCCCTAAGTATTGTTTTGATCAGAGGGTGCCGGGGCTGCAACCACGGCGCTCTCGCTTTTCATCAGGCCCTTGGCCCGTAATATTCCCTGGCTTTCGTGGCGGGCCAGGTGGAAGTAACGGTCAACCATTGCACGCGGCATGCTGCCGGCGTAACCGCCATCCAGCCAGCTGTGGCACGTCAGGCAGGCGTAGCACCCCTCCTCGTCGCGGGCCTTGATGCCCATGCCCTTGCCGTCCTTGTGGCTGTTCGAATGCGCCCAGACCGTCGTCGCCGGGTCGCCGCAGCAGCACGGGAACCGAAGGGTGCACGCCTCGCCGTTGGCTGACTTGCGGATTGGCGTCATCTTCGGGCGGCTTTTCTTCATCGCAGCCTTCCGCGCCGGCACCTTCCGCTCCGCCGCGGCGACGCGCAGGATCCCGGTGCTGGTTGACGGCGCCTTCTGCTTGAACGCCGTGCGCTTCAGGCCGGAGCCTTGTTTCAGTTGCGAGCGGCGCATCATTCGCAAAGCCCGTATGAGGAAGCGCAGGCGGTCGGCTCGTCAAGCACGGTAAGCAATGAGAACTGCTTCCCGCCGCGCGTGGTTTTCGCCCACTCGACAACAGCGTGAATGTTCGACGCCTCAACGATCTGCTGATTGTTCAGGCCCTTGCCGCTGGACTTGTGCATGAACGTCGCCGCATTACGTTTCGACGCCAGGCCGACCAGCCGCTCCCATTCAGCCACCTTTGCGATGTGCTCAGGGAAGCGAACACCGATCTGATGGATTTCGTCCTTTGAAGCGTTGATACACGGCATGCAGCCGACTCGTCCCATTCCGCATTTGTAGAGAGGGTTGGGGGCTATGTTGCTGACGCGCGCAATTTCAAATACCTCGGCAACATTCCAATCGACTAGAGGCCGATAGATGTAGAAGCCGCGGTCGACACGCTCGAATTGCTTCGCGTCACGTCGGTTCAAGGACTCGTCGTGGCGAACGCCCTGCCAACTCACGACCGTATGCCCCTGCTCAATCAGGTTCATTTGATACTCGACAGCCATGTTCCGCTTGAGGTGTTCGGTGCAGAACTGCGCCTTCCGGCTCGGGAATCTGCCCTTCCACATGCACAGATCGAGAAAGGGGTTGCCGCTAGGTTGCAGGACCGCAAGGGCGCGACGTTTTGCTTTGTTCGTCCAGCGCACGCGCTTGCCACCGCCGACCTTTATGGTTTTCTGAACTGCAAGTCCCTTTTTATTGAGTACGATGCGCCCCCGTCCGTCGCGCTTGAGCACCGCGGCGCCGGCTGCGTCGAAGACTGGCTCGGTCGCGTACTCCCGGCGTGTGCGCACGTCACGGGCAATAAACAGCCGCTTGCCTGCTATTTCCTCATCAAATTTTGCAGTCAAAATATCGATCTGCACGCCGGTGGCGCGTTCCAGGTACAGTCGATGCTCGAAAATATACTCATGCTCGTTCCCCGTATCGCAGAGGATGCCGCGCACGCGGGCCGTGCCGAATCGGCTTTTCGCCACGAGCAAGGTCGCCACACTATCCTTACCGGTCGAGCAGGAAATTATATGGAAAATACCCTTACTTGGAACCCCGCTGCACGGCGGCGCCGGCGCTACCAGATGTTGCATGCCTGCGCTTCCCTCGCGCACGGAAATGGCGTGCACGATGCTCATGTTTCCAACCCTATCGGCCGCTTCGTCCGCTCAATGCAGTCCAGCATTGCCTGACGCGCGCCTGCGTCTTCGGCCCCTGGCGGGCGCTTCTTGCGCAGCTGATGCGGAAACTGGAAATAGGTTCCTCCATCGGCCGTCCGCACCTCGTACCCTCGATGAAACCGGTAGCCGAGACCAGACACGAAGTATTCACCCAGCGGCTGGGTAATGGTGCATGCCATGCCGTTCATTTCCGGCCGCAACCTTGCGTTGCACATGATTGCGACCTCGCCCGGTCTGAAAGTCAGCATGGCGCCACCTCGGCGAACATGTCGATGGTCTTGGTATCCGCCACGGGCAGCGCGTCTAGGATTGCGCCTACGGTCCACTCGTCACTGTTATCGCCATACGGCGTATCCTGCACGTCCCACCCGCGCGGCAAATCGCCAGCGTCCGTAACTTCCCCTACGACACAGGTGTCCGATGGCGTTACGTCCTCAGTCAACTCGGACCCGTATTCCGTCGCGATCCGGTCCGCCTGGTCGGCATCGTCCGCGACCACCACCGAATAGGTGATCATCCGTACCTTGTACAGTCGTTTCATTGCATTTCCTCCACAGGCATAAATTGGTAGCTCGCCGGCGCTGCGACGACCGGTAGCCGGCCGCTGTCTGACAGGCCCTCAGCCATCTTCATCAGCAGCATGAAGCGCTGGTGTGGCAGCGCGACGAAATAGGTCTTGCCCTCCATCTGGATTGCGATCGATATTGCGGTGATGTCCATCAGATACCTCCTCGACGCCAGCCCGCGGGCTGTGGACTGCACTTCACGCACACGTCAGAACCCACAGGAAACTGGCCGATGCTCTTGTGGTTCTTGCAGCACGAGCACGTCATGCGCTTCGATGCGCTGACCGGGATAATCTGCTGCGTCGCCGCGCGGTAGCGGTCGTTAGCTGCGTGGCCTAGTGACATGGTAGGATTCCTTTTTCGAAAGATTTCGACATGGCATGGACCACTCCCAGGGATTTGGCCGCAATATTGCTAAGCGAGCGTTGGTATGCAACCATCGCAGGCCCGGGCAATACTGGGCACCAGGCCAAGTTTCGCGTTGCAGCCTTTGGCGCTTTTGCCTGGACCGCCGGCGGAACTATCCTTTCTGCGGCCGCTGCCTTTGCATTAGGGCGCATCGGCTTTGATCGCCCAATCGATCCGGCGAAATTGATGGCATGCACTGGCGCCGTTATGGGTGCCTGGTCCACTTGGTTCGCGCTCGCCACGCCAGAGGACACATGGGACGTGACAGAAAGGCTCGACACGCACTTGCGCGGATCATTTTTCAAGGCACTATTCTTCCCCGGGCTGTTGCTTGGGCTGCTTGGCTCTGGCTGGTAGGTCATGCTGCCCTCCCGACGATCTGCTGCTTGCAAGCGATTGGGTAAGCGACAACCCACGCGTGTTATGATTCCTTTTGGCAATTTTACAATAACGACTATTTGATTCTTTAGGCGAGGAAATCCTCGCAAGCGCACATGCACCGACAAGCACGTTTCGATTTCTACGAGAGACTGTACTTCCACGAAATGGAGGCGCGGGAGCAAATGACGAGCCGCCTTCAGATCCCGCTTGCATTGTTGGTATCCACAATCGGCATGCTGGGCTTCATGGCGCAAAATCTGGATCGGGAGATTGAGAGCCTTTGGTCGAGCGGCTTTCAAGCTAGCTTCTTGATATCGGCGCTGCTTCTTTTCGTAAGTGGGGCATACTGCAAGAAGTCGGCTTGGGGACATGAATACGCCGTAATCCCGGCCGCAACGACATGGGACAATTACCACACTCAGTGCATCACCCTCTACAGCTGTCAGCCTCGCCGTCAGCGGGAGTCCCTTATATGCGAAGCTCTGCACAAAGCTATTCGGGAGAAATATGCCGAATGTGCGGCAACGAATAGTTTCATAAACGAAACCCGATCGTTTGGATATCACATGACGATCAAATACTTTATTTTTTCTGCCATCTCTGGTTTTTTTGCGTTCACATGCTATTTTTTGGGTGAGCTCGATAAAGGGAATCACACCAAGCCAACAGAAATTGTTATTGTTTCCCATCCATTGAAAGGAACTGCTGTGACTCGCCCTCCCCCACCGCCTCCCCCCCCGCCGCCGACACGCTACGTGCGGGATGATCGGCGACCTGACGCGCCACCTCCCCCACCACCACCGAGGAATCCGAATGGCAAGTAGACCGCCACCGCCACCACCCCCACCACCTCCCGCGACCAGATCGGTCAAGACTGAGGTGATTCCATCAAGCACACCAGCGAGAGTCCCACCTCCCCCCCAGGCAAAATGAGTGTCACTGCCTTGGCAAGCAAGCCGGCCATCAGTGCCGGCCATGCGTGCGCCAGTGCTGAAGCCGCCTGCTCCTGCAAATAAGTCGATGGCTTTCATGTGTTCTCTTTCAGTGCTGGATAGATGCGGTACTCGGCGCCAGGCGTGCGTTCCAGGGCATCGCGCCGCTCTTTGGCCTCCGTGCGCGTATCGAGCGGGTCGGTTATAGCGGCCCAGCCGACGACCGGGCCGTCGTGGCGCTCAACGACGAAACCAATTTGGTTGGTGGCGGCGATCATGCTGCCGCCCAATCGGTGGCCTGCACGGCCGCCTTTGCGCGCAACGGTGTCTTGAGCGCTTGCGCCTCGATCACGGTCATGTTCAGCGAATGCGCAAGGTTGTGCTCGATGCGCGCGCCTCGGCTGGCCTGCCAGCCAGACAGCAGAGCGATGCCGTCGCAGGTCACCAACTGAGCGATGTCTGCACGCATGCATGCGTTCCAGCCTGCGGCCGGATCGGCATTGATCTCCGCAGGATTGACCACGTCGTACCCCAGGGCGCGCAGGCGGGCTGCTTCGGCGTGGAAAGCAGGAAAGTTGAGGTCGGGCAGTCCGCTCATCGGGCCGGCGAGATAAAAGCGATTTTTCATGCGCACACCTCGCTATCCAGCTGAAAACGGATGGTTGCCAGGGCAGCGAAGCCGGTCGGCTTGGCCGGCGCACGCTCGAGGCGGTCCGCGGGTGCGGCGGGTGAGGCCGATGGCTTGAAGAAGTTCGGTGGCAGCGCGAGCGGATCGACTTTCGCGATTTGGACTGGCGGCGTCACGGCACGCGCCTCCCGACGAACCCGTTCGGCGATCAAGCGTGCTTGGCGCACAGCTGCGGGCACAGGGGCGTCGAGGCTGGCGAGATACGACCGGACGGTCTGCTCATTTGCTATCAGTACGTACGAAATGCGCTTGTACCCTCCCCGGCTCAAACCGTCGTCAGGGGTGAAGGCAATAATGCCCTCACGTTTCAGTTCGCACAGATATTTACCTGCGTTCTCCGGCGAAACTTGCATCATTTCCGCAGCCTGGTACCGGTTCAACTGCCCGTTCCGCAGCACGGCGATGAGGCGCTTCATGTTCTCGCTGTGCGACGGCCGGCTGACGGCGTTTTTCGGCTTGGTCATGGGTGCCCCTTCGCCAGGTAGGAGTCAGCGACTTCGCGAACGGCGTTGAGCGCCGCATCGCGCTGCTTGATGAGCGCTTCCTTAGTTACCCCCGGCGCCGTGCCGGTGACCAGCTTTTCCAGGTGACGCCATTCGGCGATCAGGACCGCGGCGCGCGGCCCGTTCTGCGCAACTCGCAAAGCAGGCGCGACGAGTGGCGCGCTCGCGCTATGGTTTGGCCGGCCAGTCATGCTGTCACCTCGCTCATGACGGAATCGCGCCACTTGACCTGCTGCACCGGCGTGCCGCTGCCGTGCTTCTTACCGGTGTCGAGGATGACGGCGTACTGCATGCCCTGGTCGGTCGGCACCCAGCGCTCGTTGATCAGTTGCTGCATGCCGCGCTCTGACAGCCGGCGGTTGAATGCCTTGGCGCTCATGCACAAGCGCGAACCGAGCTCGGTAGGTGTGAAGCAAATTTCTTGCTGCTCGTTGACCAGATGCGTCTGGCCGATCAGCGCGAGCATGTTCGTGCCGGTGATCGTTGTCGTGCCCTGGTTGGCACTGATCGCTGCGGCGTTCTTGTCCAGGCCGATCAAGCGTGCGATGCCGAACAGCGCGCGGAATTCCTTGGCCGGGGACAGCGCGCTTTGTTTCGCTATTGGCGCGACAGGCCGCGGGAGTTGGCCGCTTGCCACGGCATCGAACGTGCGGATGACCACCAGGTGAAACTTCGCGCTGATCCACATCGCGTATGCATAGACCAACTCCCTGCAAACGTATGTTCCCTGGGTCGGGCCGCCCCGAATAACCGATACCGGAATGTCGGTATCGCCCGCTTCGATCGCCAATTCAGCGACCAACTGTTTCGCACCCTGGGTATCCATCCAGTACGATGGCCCGTGACGCTTTTCTTCGCCGGCTGCGCGGTGAAAATCGTTGAGTGAAAACCGCCCCGCCTGATCTTGCGCAACAACGACCCCGGCGACGGTGATGCTATGCTGTGGTACTATGGACATCGAATTTCTCCTGGTTGAGATTTTTAGTTTCACTAAGCCCGCCTCGAACGCGGGCTTTTTCATTTCCGACTACTTCGCGCATCACCTTCCTGCGCTCCTCGCAGAATCTGGCGTAATCGGGCGTCCGGACCGGCAGGTGATCCGGCGTTATCTGTACCAGCTGGTGGTATCCCTCTGCCGCATCGAAGCCGCAGTGCTCGCAGCGAGCGTCGTGGTCGAGCGCGTGCGGGAGCTTCCGCTCGCGGCCCAGGGCGAATGCTGGGGCGCCGATCACTGTGTGAGCCCGATCTCGGCCGCCAGCCGCACAATGGCGTGTGCATCGTCGTCGCCGGCGTAGTCCGCGCCCCAGAACTCCTGGATCACACCCGTAGGCGTGCGCTTCCATACGAAGCAGTCAGCGAAGTCGATGTTCATGCCGAGTGTCTGCGCCAGGCGGTAGCGGTCGCCGACATCGGCCAGCGGGTTCCACCAAAAGCGCGCGCCAGTGTCAATGCCGTCAACGAATTGATCGCCGTATGCCTGATGCGCGGTACGGTACTCACCCACAATGCCCACAGCCTTCGCCGCCAGTTCCAGCAGCTCGCGGTCGGTTGGCGCGCTCATGCTGACACCGGCTGGATGTAGTACTGGCAAACCGCCGTCTTCTTGACCGCGAACCCGCCAAGCCCACAACGAGCGTTCTTCTCGATCGCGTTGTCGTCCAGCGTGTAAAGAGGGGCTAACCGCTTCGGCGCCTCGCTGTTGGCCTTGATCATCCATTCAGGCAGGATGAAATCGGACTTGAAGTGCCCGCACGTGGCGCACCGGTTCGGCTCTGGCTTTGGGTCGTAGCCCTGCGCGGCCTTCGCTTTGGATTGAGCGCTCATGCTGCGGGCTCCGATACCAGCGCCCAGCCGGTGGCGCCCTTGTGCATGCGGCTGACGCGGACTTGGCTGCGTGTTCTGCTCTTGCCAGGCGTAATCCGATCCATCGAAACCGAAGCTTTGGCACCATTGATCTCGGGATGGACAGCCGTAACGACGCAAGTGCGCCCAACCATACGCACGTCCAGATCGCGCCAGACCTGGCCGACTTTGACGGTGATGCCTTCTTTCGTGACGATGCTCATGCGGCACCTCGCGGTGGCACCATGGCGCTGATTTTGGCGAGTTTGGCCTCGGCGATTTCCAGCGCGACAGCAGAGTGGTCCCGCTCATCTTCTGCCTTGGCGCGCAGATACTCCTTCGCATCGGCCCAGGAATCGTGGTACTGCGCGTACTCGGCCAACTTGGCCTCGCGACGCTCTAGTTTTTTCCCACGACCGACCAGATAGACGCACTTCGCCGTCTCACGTGTGCATTCGACTGTCTCGATGGCGTTGCCGATCCAGCCGGTGCGGTACTTGATCAGCGGGGCGCTCATGGTTTCACCACGCAATTCCGGGCAAGCGCAGCATCGTAGATAACGCCGCGCTCCCATGCGCCAGATGCACCGACGACATCGATCTCGCGCTGAGCCTCGACTTGCGCAGCCTCGCGCTGAGCCGGAGTGCACGTGTACTCGACTTTACGATCGGGCGGCTCGCAGGCGCTGCACAGCGCGGCAGCGAGAGCAATGGTGATGGCGGCCTTCATACGGCACCGCCTGGCAACGACCACTTGCCCTTGACGCCAACGGCACCGATGCGTTTGAGCACCGGCGAGATCGGTGCGCTGCAGGCGCCGGCTGGGCGACCGTTGTAGCAGCACCATTCCTCGCAGATGGCTGCTGCGATGGCGGTGGGCGTCATCGGCGCTTTAGAGGCGAGCAGCACGGCACGGACCTTTTCGTTGCGCTCTTCGGCGCCGGGGCGGCTAGCGATGCGGCTCATGCTGCACCGCCACTGAAGAAACCGCCCCAGTACAGGACCGCCAGGTGGATAGCAGCCGCGACCGATGTCAGCGCAAACGAGTGTTTGCCAGTGCGCTGCTGACCGTTCTGGGCGAGCGCCAGGCCGACGCCCATCGCGCTCAACGCGACGATGATGACTTGTGGCGCGGTCATGGATGCACCCCAATGTACGCGCGCACCTGGGGCACGGTCATGCCAGCGAACTCGATGCAGCGCAGTATCAGGCTGTCGCCTACGAGCATGCGGTGGTGCCGTACCTTGCTGATCACCGGTGGTGCCACGCGCAGGAGCGTCGCCAGCGCCGCGTCGCTTGGCAGATGGTTCAGTGCCTTGACTGCATCAAGCAGCCCGGCGGGGTCATACTTGAATTCTTCTTCTTTGGACATTGCTCAACTCCCTCGTTGTGGTAAATCAGACTTGCGGATTTCCTGCCAGTTATCGTGTATCTGTCGGGCGCCGTCAGCGCTCGCGCTTTAGTACGCTGTCTGCGTGCCGGTTGTATGCCTTTACCAGCTGGACCTCGATCTCTGCCTTCTTGTTGCGAGCCTTTTTCTTCTGGTCCGCGTCGGTGGCGTTTCTCACTTCTCCGACGGCCTTCACGAACTCCGCCAGGTAGTGATCAAGCACCTCTTGAGTGGTCGCCTTTACCTGCCCATGCATGTGCCTCCCTCTTGTTCGAAATTCTTGCGCCTGTGCCGCGCCTTGAAGTCGCCCTTAAACCCGCAGCGGACGCGGCGCGCTGCCGAACCCTCCACGCGGCCTGACATGCGCTGCCGGCTTGACTACGCGCGCATGATTCGACGACGCGCGGCTCGCCGCGTTCACATCCGGACATGGTCGGGATTCCTCCGTCTGCGCGGTTTTGGCATCATGCAAATCAATGTAGTGAAACATCGCAAAGCGGGCGAAGACGGCCGTAGCCATTCCGACGTGCTTGGCGAAATCTTTGAACGTCGCGGACTCGGCGTCGTTGGTTGGCACTTCGAGGCACTTGCGGCGAACTTTAGTCATGGTGTGGCTCCTGTAAATCGTGAAAATAAGGAATGGGTGATGCCGGTGATGCGACTACAACTTCAAATGGGCGGGCATTGCCAAACGTGTTACTTTGTTAATTCCACAAAACAATCAACACGAAAGGCGATCCCCATGAACGTTGAATTAACAGTTATGCATAGCAACGACGGCGCAAAAATAGACGTGAGCTATCGGCTTGACGACGGCGGGAAAGTTACGATTGAGGTTCAGACGTATCTTTGGAACCCGACCCTGTCGATGTTGCAGGCGGTGGCGTGTGAGCGCGCGGCGGAGAAGCTATCCACATTGGCTCGCGAATTCCGACAGCAGACATCCAGTACCCAGGACCAGCGCCAGGAGGCGGCGGAAGAGTAGAGAGATCTCGGTCGGACGTTGTCCGCATCGCTGGTGAAGTAATTTCTACGTGACGCCGGCGCAGGTCTGCGCGCAGCCCACGCAGCTCGGCCAGGAGCAGCGCTTGGGTGTCGTCAGTTGCAACCGGCCCGCGCCTTGCGAATTCGGCCTTGAGCGATTCCTCGGACATGCATCCGCGCACGGCGCCGGTCGACCAGTCGTACTGGGGAGGTGGCGGATTTGGCATGGGTTTAGCCGTACGAAACGGCGATGGAAGCGCCGAGCGAGAACGCACTTGACGCTGCACCTCGTCGTCCTGGTGCTGGCACAGGACGGTCAGCAGTTCGGTTTGTTGACCCAGCTGGATCAGGATCGCCAACTGAACTTCATCAGGTGACAGCGGGAAGGGTTTCGAAGTGGTGTTCATGGCGATTCCTGGGTTGTGCTTTGAGGTTGATCAACGAGCCGGTGGGGCGATGTGTCAGGGTGGCGCACCTGACCGGCGACGCTTTCGAGGCATGAAGACGTCGGGGCGCGCAAGCTTCAAGAACATCAGACGAGCGTCTGGAATACCTGCGTGGATCCACTGGCAAACAGCGCCCTGCGTGACGTTGCACAGCACAGCCGTTTTTGCCGTACCACCAAGTTTTTCGATGATTTTTTTGCTGTCCATTCGCATACTTTAGCGTACTAAAGTTTTTAACGCAAGCACGCTAAAGAAGAAAAACTTTAGAATCCTAAATATGACAACACTAGCCGAGCGATTGATAGAAGCGATGGACGATCTCGAGCTAGAAAAGCCCGTGGATTTGGCTCGTTATTGTGGGGTAAGCGAGGGCCTGGTTTCCCAGTGGTTCTCTGGAGCCACAAGCTTGGGCCCGAAGCCCCTAAAGGCGTTTGCGCGGAAGAGCAAGTTCAGCCTTGATTGGCTGACTGACGGCAAACTCCCGAAGTTTCGACCAGAGAGCGCCTCCTCGCAAGGCGCTTCCGCCGTGATCGAAGAAACCATGGCCGACCGGATGCTGGTCGAGACCACCGTTCTGGACCGTCTAGACTTGGACGAGACTGAGCTGCTGGAGATGTACCGCAAGATCAGTCCGGAAAATCGAGAAGCGCTGAAGGATCACGCGAAAAGGATGATCCCGGTCGAAAACGCTGTTCACAAGTCATTTCGTCGGAACAAGCCGTAGCCGCGGCAACTCAATAGGAAAACGCTTCCTATAGTCTTCTGACACGCCAACTACCGTGTCGCGCTTGTCCACCCTCGTGTTTCGATAGTTGTCGATAAGTTTCCGCTCTGCGGGTGTGAGCATGTGAAGTTGTTCATGTTTCTGCATTAAATTTCTTCCGAGCATTGATTGGGCGCGAGTAGACCTGGGACTTCTGGTTATCCTACCCGCAACACATCTGGCGGTTGAAATTTAACATCTCAGAGCGGGTGTTAGGGTCTGAGAGTGTCAGCGACATGGCTTGGGGCGCAATTCGAGATTAAGCCCGTCATGAAGATGACGCAAGGCAATTTTTATTACCTAATTTCTTAAGTCTATCAGCCTTTTTTTGTTCTTGCCAGTGGCAATAAAAGCGTGTATGTGCGTTAGATTTGCTTTTTCAAAACAATCCTTGCTGCATAAAATTTCACATTCTCACGCTCTTAAATTACCGTAGCAACTCATTTATGCATGTCACATAAATTGACGCATATTTCGAATAGCAGATGACCACGAATCATCACATACCGTAACATGCATGCCTTCATGGATGAAGGCAGTTGATACTTTTTAAAGTTTGTGTGTGAAAAAATCGGGCGATGACAATACCGCCCACCAAAAAAACAACACAAGCCGAGTACATAAAAACAGCTTTGCGCCTGCCTCCAGACCTTCATGCTGAAATTCAAGCCGAGGCCGACCGCCAAGGGCACTCGATGAATACCGAAATATTGTTTCGGCTGCGCGCTGCCGCGCCAGGCCGCCTTCCAGCTGAGCTAGACGAAATTAAGGCCATGCTGCAGAAGGTTGTCGACGCGATTGCATAGTTACAATTCGATATTTTTCCGGCGATCAAGCTCTGTATGATCTGATTGCGCAATCGGCACGCTCTCATGCCGAAAAAGGAACCGAATGAAACTTCTCGCCGCCCTGGCATGCATGCTATTAGCCGGCCGCGTTACCGCTGCACCATGCAACAAGATGGCCGCCCTAGAGGTGCAGACAATGATTAGCGAGTTTGCGAAGACTCAAGTTGGACGCGATATCGTAACCGTAACTTGGACGTCCAAGATGGACAAAGAATCTGAGGAGAAGCTCCTGGCAATGACCAAAGGGTATGCTGACATGGATGCTTGCCTTTCTGGCGAGCCTCGTGAAATCCATTTCTACCGTAAAGCCAAGCTAGTGGGCGTTGCATCGCCGACAAGTGGCATTAGGCTCGTCAAGTAAAAGGTCTGCGTACCGTCCAGTGCGTCGGTCAGCGAGCGATAGGCACGAAATGGAAGAAGGTCCAAAATGAAGGAAAGTCAACTTAAGCAAGTGCTAATTTCGCAACTTGACGTTAATTTAGAGTTAATGGGCACAATAACGTCTGTCATCAAAGCGCTAAATCTGAGCAAAGAAGATCACGAAATAGTCTACGCCCGCCTCTCCAGCT
Source organism: Massilia pseudoviolaceinigra (assembly GCF_030846505.1). Classification (NCBI taxonomy): domain Bacteria; kingdom Pseudomonadati; phylum Pseudomonadota; class Betaproteobacteria; order Burkholderiales; family Oxalobacteraceae; genus Massilia; species Massilia pseudoviolaceinigra. The sequence continues at coordinate 38,701 of NZ_JAVCWL010000014.1, forward strand.
CTGCTGAAAAAAACGAGAAGCTCATCAAGCATATGCAGGCCCTCTTGAATTCCGAGGATTAGAACAATCATGAAATTTGACATGAGCGACTATCTGGACAACCAGGTCAAGACTGTAGCGAAGATGATGGCATCCCTTGACAGCGGCACCAGTTCCACGGACGATGCAGACATGACCACCCCAACCAAAGATGAGATGAAATCGGCACTTGAAGCCTCAGAAGCCCGTGTTGATGCGCGCTTGGCGAACTTCGACACCAGCGTGAAGACTGGCTTCGCTGAGCTACGAACCAGCTTCGCTGAGTTGCGCACTGACATGGCGACACAGAACGGGCATATTCAGACGCAGATGGCAGAGATGCGTGCCGAAATGCACAAAGGTACGGTTGACATTATCAAGTGGGTTATCGGCGTTGGCCTGGCCAGTATCGGCGCGATGTTCACCGTTTCCAAAATGACAGAGAAACCACCGGCCCCAGCGGCAACACAGCCAGCCCCGATCATCATCACCGTTCCCGCCCAAGCGCCCGCGCCCGTCGAGTGGCGCGCCACACCAGCGCCGAAAAAGTAGCCGATCCTGTCAAGCCCCGCAAACCGGGGCTTTTTTTCGTCGCGCCTCGTGTATAAGATAAATCATGCTCAGCAGTAAAAGGCTGTTCATAGGTTAACGAATCAACCATAAGGTAGTCGCTTACCGCTCACTTCGTTCGCTACGCGCTTCGCTTGTAGAGTGTGTTTTTCGCTTGAGTCCTCTTCTTTTTCTCCTTACCCCGCTACCCACACAGCTACGGCATCCTAAGGGCCTTCACGCGTCAACGCTATCCACATAGCGCGAGGCGACCAGCCAGCCTTCCGATCTAGGGTGCTAGCTTCGCCGCCCTTGTGCGTGTCTCAGATCGTCCCTCTAGTACGCCTATCCCTTCACCCCTACGGTTACCCCGCGAGTGAAGCGGCCGCCAATCCAGCGACAAACACATCTTACCACAAAACTTTAGTTCGCTAAATAATTCTTGGCTACGTAACTTTAGTGTGCTAAAGTTCTTCACATCAACAGCACCCACCAGGAGCGCGTCATGACACCAGTTCAGAAACCGAGCAAAGAGCAAGTTCGCCGCGTTATGGAGCAACACCGGAAAGAACGGGTTGTGCCTACGCCCGAGGAATACCGCAGGCAGTTGGGCTGGGGGCTGGTACGGGACAACAAAGGCGCCGAGTGCGCACGATAGGAGAGCGAAATGGGTAAAGCAGAATTTGACGCAATCGCCGCGGTAGGCAACTTGCACAACGGCGCGGATAGTGTATTTGCCCCAGCGCAGGCGGCCTTCGACCGTGTCTGCCGACTCAGCGCCGCAATCGTGCCCGCGAATGTTCGCTTCGCTGTCTCGATCAAGTTCGCCGATGGCGACTACACCAACCACGTCACCGCTGCAACCGAAGAGCGCGCACTTGGTCTGGCGCTGACCGACGCCCGTATGGGGTCGCCATTCGGCTCGTTCTTCGGCAAGGTGCTGTCCTCAAACGTGGTGGCAGCATGAGCGCCGCCCGCGTGTTCACCGAAGCCGAGCTGGAGCAGATCGAGGAGGACCGGCTCGACGCGCTGCGGTTTCGTTTCTTGCGCAATTGGGCTGAGCAAGTGGCCACGGTATCCGACCTGGAAGACCACCACTTCGCATGGGCAGCGCCGGCTTTCGTCGGTGCCACGTTCCAGCAGGCCATTGATAAAGCGATGCTCAAAGCCGGGGTCGCACCGTACGCCTGACCTGCCACCCATCACCGCCGATCCACCGCCACCCACGAGGTGGCGTTGGCGGTGGGACTGGATGACTTTCGAGGCGATTCAAGACGGTCCCCATAAATGTCCAGAAATCGCCCAGGTGGCCGCTTGCAGCCTGACAGCCGGAAAGACGGTTTCGGAGCGATGCCACTCTTTAACCGATCTGACAGCCGGGAAAGACCGGCCCGAACACAGTTTCCACTTGCCGGCATGGCCGGCGCAAATAACAGGGAGAGCAGCGATGAGTGATGCACCAAAGACGGCACCGGCCAACGAAATGATCGAACGGTTCCGACTCGACAAATTGCGTGGTGCTGTTGCGATGGCAATGCCTCTCGTAGCATCTTTGCTGCGCGACGCTGAGCATGGAGGTTGGCTGGAGGATCACGATCGGTATCACCACATTGCCGAGGTGATGCAGCTCCTGTCCGAAGGTCTGTGGGAAGGTGTGCAGCCATGATCGCCCACGACCAAATGGCAGCGCCCGCCCCGGTGCAGCAGGCAGCGCCGAGCGGAATTGACGATGGCGTGCGCTTTCGCTTCATTGAACAGATCGAGCCGGGCCGCTGGGAAATCACGGAAGAATCGGAAGGCGAAGGAAAGCAGCGTCAAGCATTCATGCAGTGGCGCTGGACGCTCGAATCCGGCTACGGGGTAACGGAATGGGACGACGATATCCGGTCATTGATCGACGGCCACATCCGGACTCTTTCGCCGGAAGATCAGGCGTTACTGCAGCGCCCACCCGCGCCCGCCCAGCCGGCCGGCCTGAGCGATCTGGACGCCATCAAGCAAGCCGCCTCGGTGCATGGCTACGTGCTGGCGTGGGCCGGCCACACAACACTAAACGACTGCGCCAAATACGGATGGCACGCTGGCGAAGTGCAGAAAATATTTCATGCCGCCGTTCAATCTGAAAAGATCGCACCCACTTCCGGCAAATCACCACTTGCGGCCGGCCTGAGCGAGCAGGACAAGCTCGATGCGGAGCGGTATCGCTTGTTGCGTGATTCAGATGAAGGTATCGAATTCCGTGACGGTAATTGCCAGTGGCGAGCCGATCGCCCGACAGGTGACGAACTGGATTCCATCATCGACGCCGCCATTCTCGCAGCCAAGGAAGCGCCATGATCGCCCACGACCAACTGTTGGCCGACAAATTCACGCCGATGAGCGCGTACGGAAGCAGCGTCTACTTAGCGGCGAACGCTGGCGGCTTTTATGTTCGCGGCTGCCCTGAACCGGAAGCGCTGGCGTCGCTCATCGTCACCGCCTGCAACGCGTACGGCCAAATGACGGCCGACTTGGAAGCCGAGCGCGCACGCAGCGCCCTGCTGGCGGCATCGCTGAAACAGGCGAATGCCGAGAGTGCGCAGCTGTCGGAGGCTCTGGACCGGATCGCCAAGCTTTACGAGCAGTATCCAGACGCGAACGCCGCCGACCACGCGAATTCGCTGTACGACGCGCGCTGCATCGCCCGCACCGCCCTGACCGCAGTAGGTGTCCTGTGATCGCCCGCCTGATCCGCGCCACGTCCGCGCTGAACGTGAACGCCGTCATGGCCGCCATGCTGTTTCCGGCCGTGCTGGTACTGGAGTCGAACCCATGAGCGCGGACGCCCCTCTCGATCACGGAATGCTGAATCTGCCTCTTGCAAAGCGCAGCAACATCGATGCTCAGCTCGACGGCTACAAAGCAGATCAACGTGCCTTGGCAGCGAGCGCTGCAAAGACGCGGGCCGCCGAGACGCGCGCCTTGAAGGCAGCGGCGAAGATCGCGCTTGCTGACTTGAAGGCGGCGCCCGGCCTCTTGGAGCAGAAGGCGCAAAAGATCGGATGCACACGAGCTGCGCTGGTCGTGAGGTTGCTGGACTGGTCGAAGTGGGAGCCGAAGCGCGTCATCAAGGCTAAGGCCGAGTGGATGCCGGCATGAGCGCGCTGACTGGTCTGGTGGGCCAAATTCATCGTCAATTGCTTTTCTCAACGTTGGAGCAGACATGAGAACCCACCGCGAGCTGTACCTGATCCGCCGCCTGGGCCGACTGGTGACGGACTTGGCCATCGTGCTGATGATCGTTGGCGCCTACGGCCTAGCACACAACAACGAGCCCGACCGCGCCCCGCCGGCGGCGCAATCGAAATGAAGCGGCTGCGGAAATAGCACCAGTGGCGCAGCTGGGGATTCCGGCGCGCCGACGCGCTGATCCTGGCAATCAAACACATCAACCTGTAACGGAGAACGCAATGCAAGAAACGATGACGCAGCACCAGGCACTGGCCAGCGCCAATTACGCAGGCAGTACGGACGTTCCGATGGTCGTGACAAGCTCGGCCTCGCTCATCCTCGACAGCGCGAGCATGGACAGCATGATGCGCTTGGCCGAGACGATGGCCAAGGGACGTGCAACGATCCCCGAGCATCTGCGCGGCAGCCCTGCCGACTGCGCTGCCGTCGTCATGCAGGCTATTCAGTGGCGCATGAATCCATTCGCAGTAGCGCAAAAGACACACTTGGTCAACGGCACGCTGGGCTACGAGGGCCAGTTGGTAAATGCCGCAATCCAGTCGAGCGGCGTCACGTTGGACCGCTTTAACTACGACTGGTTCGGGCCATGGGAAAAGATCATCGGCAAGACCAAGGTATGCAACGCACCGGCCAAGGGAAATAAGGGTGACGCGAATTACAAGAAGGAATATCAGTTCCGTGTTCCCGACTATCAGATGCAGGACGAAGAAAATTTGGGCGTGCGCGTTTGGGCCACACTCCGGGGCGAAGTCGAACCTCGCGTTCTCGAACTGCTCCTGGTCCAGGCCAGCGTGCGCAATTCGCCGCTGTGGGCCACAGACCCTAAACAGCAGCTCGCATACCTGGCCGTCAAGCGCTGGTCTCGCCTCTATGCGCCGGACGTGATCTTGGGCGTCTACACCCCGGACGAGTTGGAGGACGTCAACCGTGAAATGCGAGACATCACGCCGCCGGCGGCAACGTCCGCGCAGGCCGTGATCGATAGCCTGCCCGAATGTACCGATGAACTCTTCAAGGACAAGACCCCTGAGTGGCGCGGGATCATCCGCTCGAAAAAGAAAACTCCCGATCAGTTAATCGCATTCCTGAGTACCCGCGCCACATTCACCGAGTCGCAAAAAATGACCATCGACAGCTGGGCGCACGAAAACGACTAATTGCTACACCACACAAGAAAACCATCGAGGACAGATAATGCAACGCGAAAACACACTCATCCGCGAAATTCACAACCTGCTCCAGGGTAGCGACGACTGGCACGCTTTCCGCTTCGACCACCGCGGCGCGAGCGAGGCCGCAGCTATGCTCGGGTTGTCGAAGAACGTCACCCGCAGCGACTTGGTGCGCATGAAGGCCACCGGCCTGGCCAAAGAGTTCAGCGACTGGGTGCAGGAGAACATCCTGGACCACGGTCACGAGGTCGAAGCCATGGCCCGGCCGTTCGCTGAAAAGATCATTGGCGACGAGCTCTACCCCGCCACGCTGTCGCTGGGACGTGAAAGCGCCTCCTGCGATGGCCTGAACATGGCCGAAACCATCGGCTTCGAGCACAAGCAGTGGAATGCCGTGCTGGCAGCGTCTGTTCGTGCCGACGTGCTGCCGGAAGATCACCAGCCGCAGGTCCAGCAACAGTTGCTGGTAACCGGTGCCGAGAAGTGGCTATTCATGACTTCCGACGGCACCGAAAACAACATGGTGTGGATGTGGGTATATCCAGACACCGCCTGGTTCTCGCGCATCGTCGCCGGATGGGAGCAATTCGACATCGACGTCGCCAACTACACTCAGGTTGACATCTCCGAGAAACCAGCAGCCGAGCCCATCGCAGCCCTGCCCGCGCTCGTCGTTCAGACCGAAGGAAAGGTCATCAGCAGCAACTTGGTGGCATATAAGGCCGCGGCGGAGAAGTTCATCGCCAAAATCAACACAAAGCTGGATACCGACGAAGACTTCGCCAATGCCGAAAACACTGTGAAGTATTGCGGCGAGGCGGAGGCCAAGTTGGAACTGGCCAAGGCCGCCGCACTGGCGCAGACCGCGACCATCGACGACGTAATGCGCACGGTCGACCACATCAAGGCGCAATTTCGCGCCAAACGCCTGGAGCTGGAAAAGCTGGTCAAAACACGCAAGGAGCAGATCAAAGAAACCATCCTGAACGAAGGCCGGTACGCCTTCACCGCGCATATTGCCGCGCTCGAAACCGAAATCACGCCACTGCGCCTGCAATTGCAGCAGCCGGACTTCGCCGGAGCTATGAAGGGCAAGCGCACCCTGAAAAGCTTGCGCGACGCTGTCAGCACCACGCTGGCCAACGCCAAGATCGCCACCAACGCGACGGCTGCCGACTATCGCGCAAAGCAGGCCTGGTGCGCCGAGCATGCCAGTGCGTTCAAATTCCTCTTGATGGACCTGCAGCAGATCATCGCCAAGCCGATGGACGACTTCCAGTTGCTGGTGACCAGCCGCATCGCTGACCACCAGCGCGCCGAAGCCCAGAAGGCCGAAGAGCTGCGCGCGCGCATCGCCAAAGAGGAACAGATCAAGGCTGAGGCGGCGGCAGCCGCGACCGCTCGCGCCGCCAGGGATGAAGCCGACCTTGCTGCCAGAAAAGCCGCTGCTGTGGACGTGGAGCATGCCCCGGCACCCGCCGAAAGCGCCGAGCCAGCCACGCGCGCCGCGGTGCCGAAGGGCCGGTTGACCCCGGCCGCAGCCTGGCCGCCAGTATCGCGCACGGCTAACGAAATTTTCGACGAAATCATGGATAGCGGCATGACCGATGACGACATCGTCGCGTTCGGTGCCGAGCACGACATGGAAGTCGACGAACTGATTCCGCGGCTCGAGCGCTTCATCGCCGACGCGCGCGCCGGCGCCCTGTCCGTCGCCGCTTAACCCCTGCCCCACCTGGAGAAAACTATGAGCATCGTCGCACAAGCCCCGCGCATCACCTTGGTGCCCGTCACGTCGTCGCAGATCGCCGCTATCGGGCACTGCGCCGACACGAACACCCTGGCCGTCCAATTCTTCTACAAGGGCGCGCCAGGCAATGTGTATCACTACCAGAATTTCACGGCTGAAGACTACGCCGCGTTTTCCGGCGCTGAATCGGTGGGCAAGCACTTCTACAAGAACATCAAGCCTCTCGCGGACAAGCATCCCTTCAAAAACATGGGCATCTACGCTGAGGCAGACTCGCAAAGGACCGGCGCAACGCTGCCGGCCGACCTGATTCCGGCGGCAGCATGAGCCACGAATGCACCCAGGAGCGGTTCCTGCGCGACGTGGCCGAGCACACGATGATCGTGATCCGCGACGACGGTGTGAATCGCCACATCCGTTTCAAGAAGCCGGACAGCGGCTGCATGCACTTCGACCTGATCACCTGGCCCGGCTACCTCTGCTACACCGGCGACATGGGTACCTATGTGTTCCAGCGCACAACCGACATGTTCGCCTTCTTCCGAAAAAACGGCAGGCTGGATTGCATCGATCACAACTACTGGGCGGAAAAGATCGAGGCCGCTGATCGCGACGGCGTGCGCAAGTTTAGCCACGCGAAGTTCCAGGCCATGGTGCGCTCGTGGGTGGACGACAGCGAAGAAAGCGACAAACCCGATGACGATGATGTTGCGGCGCTCGCCAAGCACAGAGCGGCATATGCCGAGCTGCGGGAGGCGGTCAACGACGAGGTCGTGAACGCCGATGACAACTCGACGCGCTGCTATGACGCAGCTAACGATTTTCGCCACAACGGCGACGCCTGGGAGGAATTTTACGGCAAGGACGCCCAGTTCGAATTTACTGACGTTTGGGATGGCTTCGACTTCGCAACCAAGGAATACACCTTTCGCTTCGTTTGGTGCTGCTACGCGCTGGCCTGGGGCATTGAGCAGTACGACGCGGCCAAGCGGGCGGCAGCCGAGGGGGCGCTGGTCGCGAGCGACACCGAGCTGGCCGGAGCACCGCCATGAGTGAAATCGTGCTGATGAAAATGTCCAACGTCCTCGTGCCTCACGACGAGGCGGCGGCCGAGTTCATTCAGAAGATGAAAATCGGCGCGCTTATGCATGCCGATTTCAAGAAGGTACGAAATTACAAGTTTCACAAGAAATACTTCGCGCTGGTCACGTTCGCATTCGACCAGTGGGAGCCGCGCGACGGCCTGACATATCAAGGCCAGCCAGTGAAAAAGAACAAGGAGCGGTTCCGCAAGGATGTAGCGATCCTGGCCGGCTTCTTCGAATCGACGGTGAACCTCAAGGGCGAGGTCCGCTTGGAAGCAAAAAGTATTTCGTTTTCGCAGATGGACGATATCGAGTTCGAGGCGCTTTACAGCGCAACCATCGACGTGATCTTGGCCCGCATATTGACAACATTTACCCGCGACGCGCTCGACGACGTCGTTGAACACCTACTGCGGTTCGACCGCTGAAAGACAAACCCATGTGGTTCCGAAATCTCCAGATTTACCGTCTCCCAGCACCGTGGAACAAAACGGCTGCCGATCTTGAGCAGGCGCTGGCCATCCAGGCGTTCACGCCGGCGACGAGCAACGAACTGTTACGCCAGGGCTGGGCCGCACCGCGAGGCGCCGGCGCACCGCTGGTGCACGCTGTCGGCGGCCAGTTCCTGATGCAGCTACGCACCGAAAAGAAGCTTTTGCCGGCTAGCGTGATCAACCAGGTGGCTGCCGCGCGCGCCGCCGAGCTCGAAGAAGCCCAAGGCTTCGCACCCGGCAAGAAAGCCATGAAGGAGCTCAAGGAGCGCGTGGCCGACGAACTGCTGCCGCGCGCATTCTCGATCACGTCCGAGACGTTCGTATGGATCGACCCGGTGAACGGCTGGCTGGCGATCGACGCGGCCAGCTCGAGCAAAGCCGACGACGTGATCAAGCTGCTGCTGAAGTCGGTCGACCGCATGCCGTTGGAAAGCCTGCGGGTGCAGCGCTCGCAGGTAGCTGTGATGACCGCTTGGCTGGAAACGGACGAGGCGCCGGTCGGCTTCACCGTGGACCGTGACGCTGAACTGCGCGCCACCGGCGAGAGCAAGGCGGCAGTGCGTTATGTGAAGCACGCGCTGGAAGTGGACGACGTCCGCCGCCACATCGCCGCCGGCAAGCAGTGCACGCGCCTGGCCATGACCTGGAACGACAAGATTTCGTTCGTGCTGACCGAGTCGCTGGCCATCAAGAGCGTCAAGGCCCTCGACGTGCTGACCGAGAACGGAGGCATTGGCGATGCTGGTGAGCGCTTCGACGGCGACTTTGCGCTGATGGCCGGGGAGCTGGCGAAGATGCTGACCGACCTGGTCGCGGCGATGGGTGGCGAGGCGATGATGGATGTGCCGGGCGAGCAGAAGGCGGCACCGGCCGGGATGGCCACGGGCGATGAGCCGGTGCGCCAGCAAATCCCGGTGCTATCCCTGAATGATCACATCGCAGGGCAACTCGCTCAGCGCGGCATGACCTTGCGCGACCTGGAGCTCAAGACGCAGGGCGAAGTGCCAGCAGGCGACGGCAGTGCCGCCGATCCGCTCTACGAGACGGCCGTAACTGTGGTGCGCACCAATCAGCGCGCGTCGATATCGCTGGTCCAGCGCCACCTGCACATCGGCGATAACCGCGCGGCGCGACTGCTGGAGGCGATGGAAGCCAGTGGAGTGATTAGTACAGCGGCATCCAACGGCAATCGTGAATTTTTGCCGTGTGAATCCTAAATACGGCACCTGTTCTTAGACAACTACCGCATCTAGCGTGACGAATATTACGTATTAGATTTCACAACTTTGGTTGTCGATCCAGCCTTCGCAAGAGCGGCCTTTTTCGGGACGGCAGCCTTTTTAACTGGCTTGGCTTTTTTTTCAGCAGTGCGATCGTTCATAAACGCGATGAAATCATTCCAAGTGATCTTCTCTCCATTCTCGCGTTTGGTCCTGCCGTTACACCAGATCAGGTGGCTGCCAGTCGCCACCAGATCACCAAGAAATACGTCTTTTGTGTCACGGATTTCCAGTTCCATGCCCGTGTTTTTCAGAGCCATATCAACGCTCAGATCTTTAATCGAGACTTTCATACTTGTTCCTGGTTTTGTTGTAAGGGAACTAAAGAATATACCAAAGCAATTTTTTATTCACGTAAACAATTTAAAAAGCGATCCCCATGTCTCAAAACACCAAAATTGAATGGGCCGACCACACTTTCAACCCATTGGAGGGTTGCCAGAAGGTCGGGCCCGGCTGCGACCATTGCTACGCCGAGACGCGCAACGCGCGCTTCGCCGGCGGCACGGCCATCAACTGGGGCCTGAACGCGCCGCGGCGCCGCACGAGCGCGGCGAACTGGAACAAGCCATTGGCCTGGAACCGCGCGCACGCGGCATTCTTCGCCGAGCACGGGCGCCGGCAGCGCGTCTTCTGCGCCAGCCTGGCCGACGTGTTCGACAACGCGGTTGACCCGGCGTGGCGCCGCGACCTGTTCGACGTGATCGAGTTGACGCCGAACCTCGACTGGCTACTGCTGACGAAGCGCATCGGTAACGTGGCCCGCATGGTGGCCGACGCGCGCGCGCACGACTGGCTGGCCGGCCAGCGCAACGTGATGCTCGGCGCGACTATCGTGAATCAGGAAGAGGCCGACCGTGATATCCCGAAGTTGTTGGCGGTACCGGCGCGGCGCCGGTTCCTGAGCATGGAACCTCTGCTGGACGCGGTCAACTTGCGCCTGCAGCGGCCGACCACCGAGGATGACCGCCAGGACATGGACGGCTATTGCAGCCACATCACAACGGCCGTCGGCGCAGGCCTGCACTGGATCATCGTCGGCGGCGAGTCCGGCGCTGGTGCACGCCCGATGAACCCTACCTGGGCGCGAGGCATGCGCGACCAGTGTGCGGCGGCCGGCGTCCCGTTCCTTTTCAAGCAATGGGGAGAGTGGCTGCCTGCAGTTCCTTGCCGTAGCTTGAATGGTAAGACACTGGTCGTTAAGGGGGAGGCTCCTTTTACAGACGCGCCTCAATGGCAGTGCTTCGATGATGGCCAAGTAGTGGCTCGGGTCGGCAAGCGCGCCGCCGGTCGCCAGCTCGACGGCGTGCAGCACGACGGCTATCCAGCGCGATGAGCATCCTGACGATGAAGTGCCTCGACAATTTCGCGCAAGCCACGGTGAGTGCATGGCCGCCCAGGTGCCACCCGCTCGACCAACGCATTCAGCGTCCGGCGATCGTGCGAGGGGTCCGCGTAGCCGAGATCGAACAGTTCGCCCAGATGGTCAGTGTGCAATTTCTTTCCGCTCTTGGCGTTAAAGCAGATGGTCTGACGTCCGTCGCGGGCGGCCACTACCTCAAGCCCGCGTGCAACGGCGCCAGTGACGACGGCGCTTACAAATTCGGTCCGATTCATAGAGCGTCTCATATGGAAAAGGAAATCCTAACATGAAGGCCAGCGCCCTGCCCGCTATCAATTACGCGCCGCTTGACCCGGAAGCCTGCAAGCACCAGATGATTTTGATGAAGGCACTGCACTGTGCGCATCCGGTGATCTACGAAGGGAAGCAGTGCGTCGTCCAAGAGGTAAGCGCACGGCAGGCCGGCGGCCGCATCGAAGGCGTGGCCTATCTGCGCGGAAATCCGGAGCCGGTCGAGTGCTCGAAGATCACCCTGCAGCAAGCGCTTCAGTAATCCGGCCCGGACTACACCCAGATCCTGAAATACCAATTTTTGCGAGAACGATATGAATTTTGAACACGAATTGAACCAGTCGACGCCGATTGGACACTGCCTTGAGTGCTGCGCGAAAAATGGCACTCACACGCTGGATTGCTCACTCGGCACACCGCCGCGCATCACGATGACGCCGTTACTGCGGGACGCGCTGGAAACCTGGCGCCACGCCGCGGAGGGCGACGAAAACGCGGACCTGTATCTGCTCGATGTGCTGAGTCTAATGGCCGGCCCCGGCCGCGAGCAGCAGCGCGGGGTGCCGGATGCACCTGCGGCAAGTGGCTCGGCGCTGACGGATGCGCAGATCGACGCGATATGGGAGCAAGTCCCGAGAGGGGCCGACTCGCTTGAAGAAATACGCCGGGACGTCGCCAGAGCCATCCTCGCCGCCCAGCAGGGGACAAGCAGCGCGGCGTTGACGGATGAGCAGATTATGCGGATTGCGGGTGAATCATATGCCGATGGACTGCGCGATGATGTGAAGTTCGTCCGCGCCTGTTTCGCCGCCCAGCCCGCCAGCACCACCCCCGCAGCGGACGATGCCCACGAATGCGGCGAGCGGACTTGTCACTATTTCGGCAAGGCTGTGCCCGATCACTGCAAAGAATGCCACGCAGGCACCGCGCCCGCCAGCGCCGCAGCCGAAGCGCCCGACCTCGAAAGCTGCGCGAGCTGGCGATGGCGTCCACTCCAAGCTGGCTCGCCGCCCCTGTAGCAGCAGAGCCAGCGCCGACCGGAGGCCGCCATTAGTAAGGGCATTGCACGCCAGTCGGCAGAAATCGCGGATGCGCTGTGGAGCGGATAGCGCACGCACTGCAGCTGGGCCCAGCTGGCCCGCCGCTGGCAATCGAGCTGGACCCGGACGATGACGCGGTATTCACGGCGCCGCTGGATGATTGCTTACCAATGAAAGATGACGAAATGAAAAAGTCTAATAAGGGCCCTGAATCATGACCTATCCAATGGCTTGGGTCAAATTGGAAAAGTATTCCGAAATGACTGGTGACAGCGTTGATGCCGTAATGGCCCGGAGGAAAACAGGCAAATGGCTCGACGGGGATCAATGCAAAGTAGTGGATGGCCGGCTGTGGATAAATCTCCCAGCGGTAGAAAAATGGGCGGAGAAATGGGAACCACAAAATCAGTTTCAACGGGCGTAGAGTTAGCGGCGGGGACGCGTTCCCAATCGATTAGAATCAAGTTTATGTATCGAGGAATGGAATGCCGCGAATCACTCCAACTCACCCACTCGAAAGCGAATATCAACTATGCCATGCGGCTCAGGGGCGAGATTCTAAACGCCATTGAAAAAGGCACGTTCAAGTACGCGGACTATTTCCCGAATTCGAAAAATGCCGGAAAATTCGACGCTAGACCGGCCCGGGTCACGGTTGGCGAACTATTGCGCGAGCAACTGAGCATCGCTGACCGGACTCTATCGCCGAAGACGGCCAAAACTTACTGGGAGGCATGCAACACCCATCTTTTCAAAAAATGGGATAAAACTCCTATTCTGGGCTTAACGCCTCCAGTCGTGCGGGCCTGGATCGGAACGTTCACTTGCAAAGCAAAAACAATGCGGAACATACTTCAGCCACTAAGCAATGCACTCGTCCAGGCGGTTAATGATGATCTAATCGAGTTCAATCCGCTCGAACGCGTAAAACTGAATAAGATAATGACCAAGGAACAGCGTAAGAGTAATTTTGCCCCAGACCCGTTTGATATGTCAGAAATAGTTGCTATCCTGAAAGCGGCAGATGGCCAAAAGCGGAACCTATTCCAGTTTTCTTTTGCAACAGGCATGCGGCCAAGCGAATGCATGGCACTCGAGTGGTCTTCGATAGACTGGTTCAAAGGGAAGATTCGCGTTGAACGTGTCAAGGTGGCCGGCGTGACGAAAGAGGAAGCAAAGACTGCAGCAGGCAACCGTGATATCGATATGCGGCAAGGCGCGTTCGACGCTTTGAAGGCCCAGCAGCAGTTCACAGCACTCGCGGGCGGCGTAGTGTTTCATGATCCTGGAACAGATAGGGAGTGGTCCACTGACAAGGCCATACGGCAGAGATGGGAGATTGTATTGAGGAAGGCAAAGGTACGGTATCGAAACCCATATCAGACCCGCCACACGTTCGCCAGCACGCTGCTGAGCGGCGGAGAGAATCCGCTGTATGTCGCCAAGCAAATGGGACACAAAAACACCGAGATGTTGAGCCGTCACTACGGCCGATGGATTGAACAGGGCAGCGACGTAACGACCCGCGCCCAGTCAGCTGCGTTTTTCGCCAAAGTGTCGCCAAAGTTGGAGGTGCAAAAACGGGAACCCGCATAAACAGGACGTTTCAAGGCGCTTGGTCTCAGGTTCGATTCCTGGACCACGCACTGCATTCGAGCCCGCCAGAACTTTCCACCCAGATCACATCAACGGCTTGGAAAAGATGGCGCCGCCGCCAGCAACACAAACGCCTCGAAGCGCTTGACGCTTCGTTGCCCAGCCCTTCCAGCTATTATCGCTTGCCGGATTACACGGCCCTTTCGCCTCCTCTCCACCCATCTCAAATCAGCCAGTCAATCCCTCCGTGGTTGTTGGCCCCGGTCCGCCGATCCTTGTCATTGCCTGTATTTTCAATCGTGAGGACAGTCTACAATTGCTCCGGCGGCTCCGGAGCGGATCATGTTCGTGTGGATATCCAGGGTGGCAAAGATAGCCCATGCATACGAGTGCCCTACGGTACCAGCGGCTCGATCAATTGGAAAATCTACGGTTACCCCGGTAAATTTCGGCGGTGGGTACGTTGCTGAAAGCTTGCACGTCCCATGCTGAGCGGACGTTGTTTGAAGTTTCACATGCCACCGCGGGCCTTGACATCATCGCTTCATGCATAACGGTACTGGCCGCTGTGGTGGCTTGGTCAAATTGCTGACCAGCCTTCTGCGCCAGGGGCTGAGTCTTTCGCCTTCAAAAAGTACGAAACCCCGACAGGATTTGCAACCGACATGCCATCGCCAGGCATATCAGGCGTCGCCGATATCACGCGACCGTAAAAGTTCGCGCGATTATTTTGATCCGGATCAGATACCACTACGTTCGTTTTACTAGGATAGAAATTCGTGCTCGACAAAGTAATGATTGGTATAGAGCATAACGATGTGAGTGGAGTCCGTATGCATAAAAAATTGGCGTTGAAAATGATTGCGGCTTTCATGGCGTTTCGATGGGCAAGCGCCGAAGCCGCCCTGGTAAATCCTGGCGAAGACCAGCAGCCTGCCACAAGCAGCACACAGAAGGGCTCAGCTGAAGAGGATGCAATCTTTGCGACAATGGCCAAGCTCGCCATTCAGCTAGCCACATTAACGAAATACACTTCCGCCAATGGCAAAATCCAGTCGGAGACAAGACCGGACGGGACTGTTGGAACCTATCTGTATGATCGAACCGGGCGATTCCAGGCGATCACGTATTCTGATGGCCGGGCGATCACAGCCATCTACGATGAAAGCGGGGATATTCAAGCCATGTTAGAAAATGGCACTGGCCGAAAGCTTGTTTTTGGAAAGAATAAGACCATTCATTCAGACAAAAAAGATAACGATCTCCGATCGAATTTTGCAATTCAGATGGGAATTTCAGCGCTCGTGGAACCACATGGGAAAAAAATTCAAGGCGGCGACCCAGTCTGCGTCGGCTCCAGCCCAATTCCATGCATCCTAGAAGCGCCCGCGGGAAGTGGCGGAGGCCACTGAAGAGGGGGCAGGCTCCAGCGCGACCCATCATGCGGCGGTAGGACTCTTGCGGATTGCTATAAAATCCCTTGCCGGGCGAGACAGATCCTGGCCCGACTCCGATTGATAGGTGATCGTGCACATAACAGTGCAAGATTAATATTGTTGCTGTTCACATCAGGATGCAAACCATTCTTGGATCACATTTATTTCAAAAAGCGGGGAGCCGATAGATCACGCCCGTCAATCCGATGTTCCAGCAAACCGCATGGGACAAGGTGGCAGCGCGTCTGTAAAGAATCTCCGAAAAGCTACCCGTAGGAGCTGCATTCCGCCAGGAATGTCCGGGCATTCTGGCACCCTGGAGCCCTCGATGGCGTGGGCGTCCCGAGCGGAACGGCACGCGCAACAGCAGTCCGGACACTTGGAACATTTTGTCTTCGCAGCTACTCCAGAGACTGGGTACGAAGCATCATCCCAGTGCGGCCAACCCTTGCCGCGGCGCTCAGTTGCGGAATTTTAACAGTGTTTATTCAAGTTATCCGCATGGATGACGAGGAGATAGTCAGTGTCTGCTAACCCAATAATCATGATTCCCATCGGCGTGGTTTCGTCGCCGCGAGTCGATTTAAGCGACGACAATTGGGGTTCGGCCGAATCCGTAATTACGATCGACTCCCCGGAACTGCTGCATGAGGCGCTTCTGGGCTTGGATACATTCAGCCACATCGAAGTGATATATCACCTTCATCGCGTCCCGCTGGAAGAAATAGAGAGAGGAGCCCGGCATCCGCGCGGGCGCGCCGATTGGCCAAACGGCGGGATACTGGCGCAACGCGCCAAGGCGCGCCCGAACCTGATCGGCTTGGCTCGTTGTCAGCTATTGTCCGTCGATGGTCGTACATTGCGCGTACGTGGGCTCGACGCGGTGGATGGGAGCCCGGTGCTCGATATCAAACCGTACTTGGCGGAATTCGGACCGATCGGGGAAGTAAGGCAGCCAGTCTGGAGTCATGAGGTCATGAAGGACTATTACCGTGAATGAGTGAGCGAGCCGACGCGCGCCCGCTCGCTCGCAATTTCTCATGCATCCGCACGCCGGGCAGCGGCATGAACACGAGCGCGTGGAAATACCGTGCGGCGGTCAGCCCTTCCAGGTGCGCTTGAGCCCGGTATCGGCATGAATCCAGCCGCCGCGCGGTCCGGAACGGTAGTAATACCCTACGCCGCCCTGGCGGAAGCTGCGCACCAGCCCGCCGAGCACATCGGCATTCAAATTGGCGATCCGGATATCGGCCGCCTTGCCTTCGATATGCAGCGACTGGCGCGCCGCCGGCACGCCCGCTTCCCTGAGTTTATCGTTCGATTTGGAAGTCCGAAAGCCCGACAGGATTTCCAGCGGTTCCTCGATACCGTAGCGGGCGATGAACGCCTGCGTGCCCCACAGCGTTTCAAACAGCTTGGGATCGATCGGCGCGGTTTCCTTGCCGTTGACGTCACGCATCAAGTGGCACAGTTCCTGATAGGCCGAATCGATGACCTGGCCATCCTTCCAGTACAGGACCTTGGCTTTTTCCCCGCTTTGCGGGCGCGTCAGCGTCAACACGCGCGGCTTGAGCCAGAAATCCAGATCCAGCGCTTGCGCATCGAAAATATCGGGTGGGGGCGCCAGTTCGGTTTCCGGGACCGGCGCGGATGGAGCCGCCGCACGGGCTACCGGCGCCGGTTTGCCTGCCTTGGTGACCTGGACCGGCCGCCTGGCCTGGTCCGCCGGCGCCGCGCTCGCACTGCCGCAGCCAATCAGCGGAACCGAAATAATGCCCATGGTGGACAGGCATAAGCCTTGATGTAGAAAATCTCTGCGCGTGGCCATGACGAATACTCAGTAAACAAGGCGCACACTATAGCGCAAGCTTGCCGCGCGCACAGGGCGCACGCGCATTATTGCCCGGTACAGTTGCAAAAACGCTTGCGCGGACTGGGATCGGTCGTCTCGCAGGCGTTCAATTTCTTCCAGAAAAAGTCGCACTCCAGCCCGTAGCAGCTCTTTTCCTTGCCTGCGAGGATGTAGCCGTTACGTTCATAAAACTTGCTGGCGGTGACAGTGCTGTTCAGACGCAACACGCTTACGCCCCACGCCCGCGCCTGCGCTTCCACGCCCTGCAGAAGAGCCTTGCCGACGCCGCTGTACAGCGCTTCGGGCAACACATAGCACAGCGACAACTTGCCGGCCTGGGTCAACAAGGCCACGCCCACCACGGCACCGTCGCGCTCCGCCACCAAAGCATGGTTGGCCGGCGATACGAACCAGCTCGCCACATTCTGCGGCGTCTTGTTGCCCAGCCACGCCGTGAGCGCGTCCGGATTGTGCTGGTGATCGGCCACGCAACACTCGGTAATCGAGCGGCGCAAGACGTCACACGCGGCGAACGCGTCTTCTGGCACAGCAATGCGAATCTCAATACCCATGTGTAATCACGATAACCAATAACAAAAGAGTAAAAGGTGTTGCCGCAGCCCAAGTGCAACGCAACTATACCAAGAACAGGCGCACACGCCTGTTGCGAATTTGCCCAACCCGACCAGCCTACGCCGCCCGGCAGCCCGTGCCAACGAAGAAAATCAAGGAAGCTTATGCGACACTACCAGCACGCCCCATCTAAGCATATGACAAAACAATCCTTCCGTTTTGGCTGCGGATTTTAGACCATGCGTCTCAGTTCCTACAATAGAAAGCCCAAGAGAACACCATGAAAACAACATGCAATATGCGTACCCGTCGGGCGATTCTTTCCCTGGCAGCCGGCATGGCCATCCTGCCACTGGGCGCCAGCGCCGCCGATGTGCAGCTGCTTAACGTCTCGTACGATGTGGCGCGCGAGCTGTACAAGGAAATCAATCCGGCTTTTATTGCAGAATGGAAGAAAACCACGGGCGAAACCATCACCATCAACCAGTCGCACGGCGGTTCGAGCAAGCAGGCGCGCTCGGTCGCGGACGGTCTCGAGGCATCGGTGGTGACCATGAACCAGGCCAACGACATCGACATGCTGGCCGACCGCGGCGTGGTGGCGGCCGACTGGGCCAAGAAGTTTCCCCACAATGCGGCGCCCTTCTATTCCACGATGATTTTTTTGGTACGCAAAGGTAATCCTAAACAGATCAAGACCTGGGACGACCTGGCCAAGCCCGGCACCAAGGTGGTGATCCCCAACCCGAAAACAGCCGGCAACGGCCGCTACACCTACCTGGCCGCATGGGGCTCCGTGATCAAGAAAGGCGGCACCGAGGTCCAGGCGCGCGACCTGGTCAAGCGCATCTTCAAGAACGTGCCGGTGCTCGACGGCGGCGGCCGCGCGGCCACCACCACCTTCACCCAGCGCGACATCGGCGACGCCCTGGTGACCTTCGAGAGCGAAGTGCAGATGGTGCGCACCGAGTTCGGCGACAATTTCGAGGTCGTCTACCCGGCCGTATCGATCCTGGCCGAGTCGCCGGTGGCGGTTGTCGACAAGGTGGTCGACAAGCGCGGCGTGCGCAAGCAGGCTACCGCCTACCTGAACTTCCTGTACTCGGACGTCGGCCAGAACATCGGCGCCAAGCACTTCCTGCGCCCGCGCTCGGAAGCGGTGGCCAAGAAGTATGCCGCCAACTACAAGCCAATCGCGTTGTTCACGGTCGACGAGGTCTTCGGCGGCTGGAAACAGGCGCAGAAAAAACACTTCGACGATGGTGGTGAATTCGACAAAATCTACCAGGTCAAATAAGCCTTCCCCGCCGCTTGCGCCATCGACGCGCAAGCGGCCTTTCCGCCCGTCGCCCTGCTCCCCTCCCCTGCCTCCACAGCATCGCCCGATAGCATTTCCGCCACCCGCGTAGCATACGAGAAACTTTGCTTTCCTGAAATAATTCAGGTACTTACGTGACTTTATTAACGTGTTTCTTGCGCTTGAGCTCGTTTTGCTTCGCGCACGCTAGACATAGCCGCGCCTTTGATGCTATCGTGCCCCTTATTAAGTAGTTGCCGTATAGAATTACCCCATTCAGCAGCTGCCGCGCTCCCCGCGCCGCCATTGACCCAGCCCTACTGCAAAGACCAATCACATGATCAAGAAATTGCTTGTCACCCTATTGATGTCGCTGTCCGCCGCGGCCGCTGTTGCCGTGCCATTCGGATCGCATTCAGTGCTGGTGATCGAAGACGACACCGGCAAGATCCTTCTCGAAAAGAACGCCAACCAGGTCGTCTCGATCGCATCGCTGACCAAGCTGATGACCGCCATGGTCGTGCTCGATGCCAAGCAAGACATGAACGAGCTGATCGCCATCGACCAGCGCGACGTCGACATCCTCAAGCACAGCACCTCGCGCGTACCGGTCGGCGCGGTGATCAGCCGCGGCGATGTGCTCTCGCTGGCGTTGATGAGCTCCGACAACCGCGCCGCGGCGTCCCTGGGCCGCACCTATCCGGGCGGCGTGGTCGCGTTCAAGTCGGCCGTGCGCGCCAAGGTGGCGGCGCTGGGCATGACCCAGACCGTGATCGAAGAGCCAACCGGCCTGTCGCCGAACAACAAGTCGACCGCCCTCGACCTGGTCAAGATGGCCAAGGCGGCGTCGGCTTATCCGGAAATTGCGCGCATGACGACCGAGTCGCGCGAGACGATCAATATCAGCGGCCGCGAGGTCGAATACCGCAACACCAACCGCCTGGTCGGCGCCAAGGGCTGGGAAATCGGCCTGTCGAAGACCGGCTACACGGAAGAAGCGGGCCGTTGCCTGATCATGAAGATCAAATCGGCTGGCAAGAATGCGACCCTGGTGCTGCTCAACGCCAAAGCCAGTTCGACCCGGATCGTGGATGCGCTCAGCATCCGCCGCTTCATTGCCGGCGATGAAGCGCCTGTGATCGCCCGTGCACCGACGCGCCAGCGCGCGCGCCCGGTGATCATGGCGTCGGCGACGCGTGCGCCGGTGCTCAAGGCCAGCTTGCGTAACCGTGGCCGTAACCAGCCGGTGATCGTCACCGTTGCCCGTGGTCCGGTGGTCAAGGCGGGGCTGCACAGCCGCGTGAAGTTAAAGCAGAACAAACCGGTGATCCACCGCCACCGCCGCGCGTAACAATGCGGCCCCGTCGCTTCCGCCACTGGCGGAAGCGACAGTTTGCCTCACCCCGAAATCATCTCCCGCAAGCCGCTCGCCCTCAGGGTGCGCTGCGCAATCGATTCGCCCAGAATCGCCGCCAGCGGCGACACCAGCGTGAACTGCGCACTGGCCCGCGTAATACCCGTATAAATCAGCTCGCGCGCGATCATCGCCCCGCGTTCGCGCGGCAGCACCAGCACCGTGTGCGCAAATTCCGACCCCTGCGATTTGTGCACCGTCATCGCGAATGCCGTCTCCACATGCCGCAAACGCGTGGCCAGCACGCTGCGCACCTTGTCGCCCTCCAGAAAATACACGCGCAATGACCCCGGACGGGCCGGATCGCCCAAGGTCAAGCCGATATCGCCATTGAACACGCCCGTGCCGTAGTCGTTCCGGGTGATCATCACCGGCCGCCCCACATACCACTCGCCGCGGCGCCGGATCAGGCCCGCCCCGTCGAGCCGCTGCTCGATCGCGTCATTCAACCCACCCACGCCCCACTCGCCCTCGCGCACCGCGCACAGCACGCGAAACGCCTCGAAGCGATGCAGCACCGCGCGCACCCAGGTTTCGTGCGCCTGCCCGCCATCGCCCTCACCCAAGAGCGACAGATACGGCGCGTAGCCGTCGAACGCCAGCTGCACCACATGCTGCTGATGCCCATGCTCGATCCAGCGCACCGTGCCATCGCCGCCGCGCAGCACTTCCTCGGCCCGGGCGACATCCCCCGCGTTCACCGCCAGCGCCAGTTGTCCGATCGGGCCACTGAAACGGCGGCTGCTGCGCAGCATCACGGTCTGCTGCGCCAGCGCCCCGCCGGCACCGCCATATTCAGCCGGAATGGTCTCGCCGCTGGCCGCCAGCGCATACGCCATCGTGGCCGCCGAATACCCGCCCGCCTGCGCATCGCGGCACAGATCGCCCAGCACCGCCCCCGCCTCCACCGACGCCAGCTGGTCCTTGTCGCCCAGCAGGATCAGGGTTGCACCCACCGGCAGCGCGTCAAGCAAGGAGGCCATCATCTCCAGGTGCACCATCGACGCTTCGTCGACAATGAGTACGTCGATGTCGAGCGGATTGCCCTTGTTATGGGCAAAGGTGCGGGTGTCGGGGCGCGCTCCCAGCAAACTATGCAAGGTGCGCGCCGCTCCCATGCGGGCCGTCAGGTCGCGCAACGGCAGCGTGGTGCCGACCTTGTCGGCCAGTTCGGTCAGCGCCTTGTCGATTGACTGCTTCAGGCGTGCCGCGGCCTTGCCGGTCGGCGCGGCCAGCGCGATGCGCTGCCGTCCCGCGTCCGGCGCCACCGCGAACAGCAGCGCAAGCAGGCGCGCCACCGTGTAGGTCTTTCCGGTTCCCGGGCCGCCGGTGATGATCGCAATCGAGCCGCGCAGCGCGATCGCGCAGGCCAGTTTTTGCCAGTCCGGTCCCTTGGTGCGGCGCTCCGACGCGAACAGGATGTCGAGCCAGATCCGAACCGACGGCGCATCGACCTCGCGCACCAGCCCGGCGCGCGCGCGGATCGTCTGCGCGACCAGGGTTTCGTCGCGCCAGTAGCGGCGCAAGTACAGGCGCTCGCCGTCAAGCACCAGCGGCTGGTCGAAATCGAAATCGCCCACGTGCCATACCTGGTCCGAGGCCGTCAGCTGGTCGATCCAGCCCTTGCGGTTCCTGGGCAGCGCACCGGCCGAGCGGGCCAGCGCATCCCACTGCTCCTTGTCCCAGGCCATCAAGGTGGCCGGATCGAGCGCCAGCTGGTCGAGCATCAGGCAGCTGTGGCCGCGCCCTTCCAGTTCCGACAGCAGCACGCAGGCCAGCATCAGCGCCGGCGTGGCGGTGCCGAGCGAGCCGACAAAGCGCGCAAAGGTGCCGGACAGGCGCCGCAGCTGGCCATCTTCGGTCAGCATGGCGACCTGCACCCACAGGGCGTCGAGCGAAGGAGCGCTCTTCATGCATCCTCCCGCGACGGAGAAACGCCGAGCAGCGCGTCGAGGCTATCGAGCAGCACCATGTCCGGTTCGAGCAGGTAGCAGCCGCGCGTGCTGGCATTGGCGATCCCGCGCAGGAACAGGAAAATCGCGCCGCCCAGCTGGCGCGCCGGATCGTAGGCCTCGCCCAGGCGGCTCTTGAGCAGGCGATGCAGGGCCAGCATGTAGATCGCGCCCTGGATATCGTAGCGGTGCACCGCCATCCCGGCCGCCATCGCGGCCTTGCCGTAGGCGGCATCGCCCGTGCCGAGCGCGTTAGATTTGTAATCGATCACCCAGTAGCGGCCCTCATGCTCAAATACCAGGTCGGCGAAGCCCTTGAGCATGCCGTGCAGGTAGCGCTCGGGCAGCGAGGGACGCGGCGTTTTCCCCAGCAGGTGCCTGGTGCACAGGCGGTCGAGCGCTGCGCTGTTCAACTGCTCGCTGGGGAACCAGAACTCCATTTCGGGAATGACGTGCCCGATGGCGGCGAGCGGCGCGCCCAGTTGCGGCAGCGGCGTGGTCGCCACCGCGCGCAGCCATGTCACCGCGTCTTCCTGGCGATGGCCCCAGCCGGCACGCTCGCAGCGCTGGCCCAGGCGCGCGGCGAACTGCTCGTCGTCGGCAATCGCAAAGCCCTCCTGCCCCATCCACTCAAGCTGTTCGTGCAAAAAATTCCCCGGCACGGAGCCGCGCGGGAAGCGGTGCCACGGTGCGTCCTCGGTGCGCGGCGCTTGTTGTTGCTGTTCTTCGTCGAACAAGGTCTCTTCCTGCGCGCGCATCGGCGCCGCACTGGTCTGGCGCGTGAGCGAGGTAAACGAACCGACCGCCCAGTTGCGCTCGAAACTGCCGCCAAAAGGGGCGGCGTCGACCAGCGCCGGCCTGGCCTCGTCGCGCGCCAGGATGGTGACGCCCTGCGGCGTATCGAGCGAGCGCAGGTCGATGGTTTGCGAGCCGCCGCGCAGCTTTTCCCAGTACGGCTGGATGTCGGCCGCGCCGATCGGCTGCCCGCCGGTGAGCAGGTAGCCGAGCGCGGACTCGTGCAGCTTGTTGTCGCCCGCCTTGCGCGCCGTGACAGCGGCCACGCCCAGCCACAAGAAATGGCGCGCGCGCGTCAGCGCCACGTACAGCAGGCGCAAGTCTTCCTCGATGCGCGCGCGGTCCACGGCAGTCAACGCTTCGTCCGACAGCGCCAGGTCGATGCGGCGCACGCCATCGCGCCCGACGAATTCGAAAAAGCTGCGGTTGCGCCGGTCGGTGGTGCGCGCCGTCACGGCGAACGGCAGGTACACCAGCGGATATTCGAGCCCCTTCGATTTGTGCACCGTCACGACCTTGACCAGCTCCGCGTCGCTTTCGAGCCGCAGCACCCGTTCGTCGCCGCCCTCGCCCACCCCGGCCAGTTGTTCGGCGAACCAGCGGATCAGGGCTTGCTCGCCTTCGAGCTGGCTGCTGGCGCTTTGCAGCAGTTCGGCCAGGTGCAGCAGATTGGTCAGGCGCCGCTCGCCGCCGGCCTGGCGCAGCAGCGCGGACGGCAACCGCATGTCGTGGATGAAGCGGCGCAGCATGGCCAGCACGCCCTGGCGCTGCCACACGATGTGCAAACCCTTCAACTGTTCGACCCGCACTTCCCACGCCAGTTCGTCCGACGACAGGCGCGCCAGTTCGCCCAAGGAAAGGCCGGACGTGCGGGTGGCAAAGGCCGCGCGCGCAAGCGCCCCGTCGAGCGGATTGGCCACCGCCTGCAGCCAGCGCAGCACGTCGGCCGCTTCTTCGCTTTCGATCACCGAATCCTTGTCCGACAGGTACACGCTGGGCACCTTGCGCTGCGCCAGCGCGCGCCGGATCGCGGTCGCCTCGCGCCGGTCGCGCACCAGGATGGCGATATCGGCCGGCACCAGACGCGTGAACGTGCCGTTTTCACTGAAACCCGCATGCGGATCGTTCAGCAGGCGCACGATATGCTCGGCGCTGTGGTGGGCGAAAAATTCGCGGTAATCGTCGGCCTTGAGGTCGTCGCGGTTGGTGCTGCAGATGGCCAGCGCCTGGTACGGCCCGTCCACGCCGACCAGTTGCTGTGCGCGGCCCTTGGCGGCGACCGCGTCGAACGGCAGCGGATTGACGCCACCCTTGCGAAAGCGGAAAGCCCCGGCCGCAAAGCCGGGATGGCCGTCGCGTCCTTCGGCGTGCAGGAACAGCTGGTTGACCGCTTCCACCAGCGCCGCCGTCGAGCGGTAGTTGGTGCCCAACTGGTAGTGACGGCCTTCGGTGGCGCGGCGCGCATCCAGATAGCTGTGAATGTCGGCGCCGCGAAAGCCGTAGATTGACTGTTTCGGGTCGCCGATCAAGAACAGGCCGCGCGACGGGTCGTTGTCGGCCACCCGGTACAGCAGGTTGAAGATTGCATACTGGTCGGGCGAGGTGTCCTGGAATTCGTCGACCATCGCCACCGGGAACTGGTCGACGATACGTTGGCGCAGGGCTTCGCCGTTGGCGCCTTCGAGCGCGCTTTTCAGGCGCTCGAGCATGTCGGCAAAGCCGAACTGGCGCTTGCGCCGTTTCAGTTCCATCATGCGCCGCGCGATATGAAAGGCGGCATGGCGGTACAGCGCGTGCGCCAGCGGGTCGATCGCCTTGAGCGCTTCCCACAGGTCGGCGGTGGCGTCGAAGCACGGCGGAATATCGCAACTGAAGCCCTTGCTGAATGCATCCGTGATACCGTCCGGGGTGAGGCGGTGCCAGGCGGTGTCGGTCAGCGCGGGCATCAGCATGGCCGGTGCCCGCGCCCAGATACGCAACGCCTCGAACCACTTGAGCAGCGAATCGGCGCGCAGCTTGTTCCCGTTGAAGCATTTGGGGGCCGTCTCGCGCTGGGCGGCGATCCACTGTTCCATGGCGTCGGCGCGCTCGGCCCAACCGGCTTTGAGCTTCGCCAGTTCGGCCGCCTGCGTGCGTTCGACCCGGTCGATCGCTTCTTCCAGCGATTCGTCGGGCGGATCGCCCAGCACCGCTACCCGGCGCACCAGTTCGCGCACTGTATTTTTAAGGGCGCGCACGTCCGGCCAGCAGGCCAGCAGCGCGCCGAGCGCACCGCTGTCGAGCGGGTACACATTCTGGCGCCAGTAGTCGTGCGCCGCGTCCTCGAACAGCGCGTGTTCGTCGCTGACCAGTTCTTCGTCGAACAGGCTGCCGCTGTCGAAAGCGTGCTCGCGCAGCATGCGCTGGCACCAGGCGTCGATGGTGAAGATAGCCGCTTCGTCCATGGTGTCGGCGGCCAGCATCAGGCGGTGCGCGGCCACCATCCGTTCGCCCTCGCTGCCGCAGGCGTCGGCCAGCTGGTGCAGATATGGATCGTCCAGTTCCAGCTCGCCCCGGAAAAAGCCGGCCGCTTCGACCAGGCGCTCGCGCACCCGGTTCGACAATTCACGCGTGGCAGCGCGGGTGAAGGTCATCACCAGAATCTCGGACGGCAGCAGCGCGCGCGCAAAGCCGTTCTCGCCGCCGTGGCCGAGCACCAGGCGCAGGTACAGGGCGGCGATGGTCCAGGTTTTTCCGGTGCCGGCGCTGGCCTCGATCAGGCGCGTGCCGGACAGCGGAAAATGCAGGGGGTCGAGCAGTTGGCTCATGCTGCGTCCCTGTCCATGGCGGCGATTTCGATGTGCTGGCCGAGCCAGCGCGCCAGCGGTCCGTAAAGCGCTTCGGCGACTGCCGGAAACTCGCCGCTGGCGTTAAGGGCCGAAAAATCGGGCCACAGGCGCGCCAGGCACTGGTCCAGCACTTCGCCCGACAGCTCGAAGCCGCCGTCGTAGGTGCTGCGCGGTTCGCCCTGCTGCAGTAATGCCAGCGCCGTCTTGCAAGCCACCGGCAGCGGCTGATCCATGTTGCGGCGCCACAGCGCCACCAGCGCGGCCAACTGCGCATAGGACTCTTCGCGTTCGAGCGGCGCCAGCATGACGATGGCGTCGCGCGCCACGAGGTAGCCGGTGACCGGCTGGCCGACCGCCGCCGCGGCCAGCTGGCGCAGCCACGGCGCGATCAATTTGTCGCCGCGCGGCGCACCCTTTTTATCGAGTACTTTCGACGAGATTTGCAGCAGCCATGCCGTTTCGCTGGCGTTGCTGCGCAGTTTGTCGACCCAGTCCTCCAGGTGCACGCCGCCCAGATCGAGGCTCACGGCCAGCTTGGGCGCCACTTCATCGAAGCGCGCGCCAAGGGTCAGCCAGGCGGTGCGCACCGGCACCAGGCCCTCGACCAGCTGCTCCTGCCACTGTTTGCCGACCAGGCCAATCGGCAGCACGCCTTCGCGCTTGAGGCGTTCGGCGCGCGCACTGAGGCTGTCGCGCACTTCGTGCAGCTCCTCGGGCGTGCTGGCGTCGTCGAGCAGGCTGTCCTCTAAAAAGTAGCGCTCCAGCGCGTCGAGCGAGAACGGTTCCTCGTCTTCCCCGACAGCCTGGGCGTCGCCAAACGCCACGCCCAGGCGGCGCCTGAAGAAATAGCGCGCCGGCTGGCGTAAAAAATTCGCCAGCTCGCCCAGTTTCAGGCGGTATTCGGGCTCCAGCTCGAACGGCGGCAGCATGGCGTCATCCAGGGCGTCGCCCGCTCCGTGCGCGGCGCGCCATTCGGCCGCGTAGGTCAGCATGCCGCCCTGCTCGAAATAGCGCCGGCTGAACGGCTGCAGCGCGTGTTCGGTCGTCATCGCGGCCAGGTCCAGGTCCCAGCCCTCGGCCAGGTAGTCGCGCAGTTGCGACACCAGCACCGAGGCCGGCTGCTCGCTGTTGTCGCGCACATTGCGCCCGACCCAGCTCACATACAGCTTCTCGCGCGCCGCCAGCACGGCTTCGAGCATCAGATAGCGGTCGTCGTCGCGGCGCGAACGGTCGCCCGGACGCGCCATGCCGGGCAGCGCCAGCAGGTCGAAGTCGGCCTGCCGCGTGCGGCGCGGAAAATCGCCGTCGTTCATGCCGAGCAGACAGACCACGCGAAACGGCACCGCGCGCATCGGCATCAGGGTGCAGAAGGTCACGCCGCCGGACACGAACTGGTGGTTCAGGGTCGGCTCGTCGAGGGCACCCAGCCACGCTTCGCGCAGCACCGCCAGCGGCACCTCCTCCTCAAAACCGGCGCTGTCGCAGGTCTCCAGCCAGCCTTGCAGGGCGTCGTGCAATTGCGCGAGCGTCAGGCGGTCGCCTTCCTCGGAGGCGGCGAAAAACGCCGCCAGCAGCGCGCGCGCCTGCTCGCCCCACTGCGCTGGCGTGCGCGATTCGGCCAGCGCGGCGCGCCAGGCCAGCAGGGTTTCGATCAGTTGCGCCAGCGAGCCGGCCAGCGCGGCATCGAGCCCGCCTACTTCGGCGTACGGTTCGATCTGGCGGAAGCTGCCGCCGGCGCCGCTGGCGTAACCGAGCAGCATGCGGCGCACGCCGAAAATCCAGGCATTCTGCTCGCCGGCCGAACCGAGTCCGAGGCCATCGCGGTGCTGCTGGTCCAGGCCCCAGCGCACGCTGGCGCCTTCGATCCAGTTGCCGAGAATGGGCAATTCATCTTCCGACAGGCCGAAGCGCGCGGCCAGCGCGGGCACGTCGAGCAGGTCGCGCACTTCGCTCTGGCGGCAGCGCTGCTGCGGCAGGCGAAGCAGCCATTCGAGCGACACCAGCAGCGGATTGACGCTGCGGTCCTTCACATCGCCGATCTCGAACGGGATGAAGCGAGGGTCGCTGCGCTTGTGCTGGTCGAACACGGCGTGGATCGCGGCCGAAAAGGTGTCGATGTCGGGCACCATGACCACCACGTCGCGCGGGCGCAGCCTGGCGCCGGGCGCGCCGAACCACGACAGCAGCTGGTCGTGCAGCACCTCGACTTCGCGCTGCACGCTGTGGGCGACGTGAAATTCGATCGAGCGGTCGCGTGGCGCGCAGTCGGGGTCCGGCAGGCCCCTGGCGCACAGATGCTCGCGCAGCGGCAGCATGTCGCGCACCGCCGCCTGCACCTGCGCCAGCAGGGTCTCGCCCTCGCCATCGCTGAACAGGTCGATGCGCAGCTTGTCGGCGCGCTCGCCCGACTCGGTATCGAATTCGTCGAGCATGCGGATGAAATCGCGCCCTTGCCTGCCCCAGCTGGCCAGCAGCGGATGGCTGTGCGCGTGCAGTTCTTCGAGCGGCACGCCTGACAGGTCGATGCCGCCGCGCTGGCGCTGGCGCTTGTGGGCGGCCTTGAGCAGTTCACGCCCTTCGATGATGTCGCCCCAGTAAAACTGGCACGGGTTCGGCACGGCCAGCAGCACCTGCGTGTGGTGCGAGAGCGAGGCGATGGCCTGCAAGGTCTGGTAAGGAAGCGCCGACATCCCGAACAGCACCACGCGGCGCGGCAGGCGCCCGGCCGGCGCCTCGCCGCTCTCGCTGGCGCGCACGAACTGCTGGTGGATGGTGGCGCGGCCCGAGTCGCGCAGCTGCGGCGGCAGGCTGTCGTTCACGGCGCGCCACAGGCACGCCTGCCAGCGCTGGTCCGGCGTGAGCGGGGTCACCTCGCCGCGCGCCGTGCGCAGCCGGTCGCGCCCCGCGCTCCAGTCGTCGAGCCAGTCGGCGCGGTACACCTGGTATTGGTCGTACAGGTCGGCCAGGCGTTCGGCCAGTTGCAGGCGCCGTTCCGGGTCGCCGTCGCTCAGGAAATGGCGCAGTGGGGCGAAGGCGTCGTCGGCCAGCAGGTGCGGCAGGAGGCGCATCAGGCGCCAGGTGAGCGGGCCCTTGTCGTACGGGGAGCGGGTCGGGACCCGTTCACGTCCCAGCATGCCGCGGTAGGCTTCCCACAAAAAGCGCGCGGGCAGCGCCACGCGCGTAGCCGCGCACACGCCCATTTCTTCGGCCAGCGCGATCTTGAGCCACTCGGCCACGCCGTTCGACTGCACCAGGATGATTTCGGTTTCGAGCGGGGCGAGCGGGTGGCTGCGCAGCCAGGCGAAGAGCGCGGCACGCAGTTGCTCCATCTGGTTGCCATGAAGGATAAGGAGGCCGGGCGTGACGGGAGAAGACATGGCGCACAGCATACTAGCTTTGGGCTGGGCGCGGTAGGGTGATACGTGCGGTCAACGGTTCAAAGCGGGCTCGACTTTAGCGATCGCGGCGCCGGAACGAACCCCGATTCGCGCAGGGGTGCCTGGCGGCCCGCGAAGCGGTTTCCGGGACGGAGGTACGAATAGTGCAAGCATGCATGATCGACAAGCGGGCTCAGCTAGTGGATTCGGTCAGTTCCTGCGCGATGTGCTCGTTCAACTGGTCGAGCAGCGCGTACATGCTGGCCACCAGCGTGCGCGCCTGGTCCACCGTGGCGCCCTCGCGCAGGCGTTCCAGGTCCTGGCACAGGTCGGCGAAGCGCATCGCGCCCACCGCCTTGGCCGATGCCTTGATGCGGTGCCCCAGGTCGGCCATGCGATCGAGGTCGGCGCGGTCGAGCGCTTCGCTCACGTCGGCCAGGCCGTCGCGCGCCGAGTCGAGGAACATGAACGCGTACTTGCGCATCTTGACCGGATTGGCGCCGAAGGTCAGCGACAGCGCCGACATATCGAGCATGCCGGCGTCGCTCGAGGCTACCGGCGCGGCCGACATGCGGGTCGGCGCCTGGTCGGCCACCGCCGCCACGCGCCGCCGTCCGTTGCGCGCCGGCCGCGTGGCCAGCCACCTGGCGATCACCTCGAACAGCAGCTTGGGCGAAATCGGCTTGGTGACAAACTCGTTCATGCCCGCTTCCAGGCAGCGCGTCTGGTCGTCCTTGCCGGCGTTGGCGGTCATGGCGATCACCAGCGCGTCGCGCAGGCGCGGGTCGGAGCGGATCATGCGGGTCGCTTCAAAACCGTCCATCACCGGCATCTGCACGTCCATCAGCACGCAGTCGAAGCGCTCCTTGAGCATCAGGTCGATCGCTTCCTTGCCGTTGTTGGCCACCACCACCGTGGCCTGGGCTTCTTCGAGCAGTTCCTGCCCCACCTGCTGGCTGAAGATATTGTCTTCCACCAGAAGGATGTAGGCGCCGCGCAGCTGCTCGAGCAGCGCCGGATCGACGGCGCTGCGGTCGCCCGGCAGGAAGTTGAGCGCCTTGCCCAGGCGCGCCGTGAACCAGAAGGTGCTGCCCTGCCCCGGGGTGCTGTCGACGCCGACCGTGCCGCCCATCAGCTCCGCAAGCTGCTTGCTGATCACCAGACCCAGGCCGGTGCCGCCGTATTTACGGGTGGTCGACGGGTCGGCCTGGTGGAAGGACTTGAACAGGTCGGCGATTTCGGCCTCGCTCATGCCGATGCCGGCGTCGATGACCTCGAAGCGCACGACAAAGTCGTTCTCGTCTTCCTCGGCCGCCAGCGCGCGCACGCGGATGCTGCCGTTTTCCGAGAACTTGATGGCGTTCGAGGTGAAGTTGAGCAGCACCTGCTCCAGCCGCAGCGGGTCGCCGCGCAACTGCAGCGCCAGATGCGGGTCGATCTCGAAGTCGAGATGGAGGTGCTTGTTGGCGGCCGCATCGCCAAGCTGGTTGGCGATGTTCTGCATCAGCGCGCGCAGGCCGAAATCGAGCACTTCGAGTTCGAGCTTGCCCGCTTCGATCTTGGAAAAGTCGAGGATGTCGTTGATGATGCCGAGCAGGTGCTGGCTCGAATGGTGGATTTTTTCGAGGTAGTCGCGCTGCTTCGGATTGGCCACCGTCTTGAGCGCCAGGTGCGACATGCCGATGATGCTGTTCATCGGCGTGCGGATCTCGTGGCTCATATTGGACAGGAAGTTGCTCTTGGCCTGATTCGCGGCGTCGGCCTGCGCCTTGAGCTGGTGCAGTTCGGTCACGTCGGTCGACAGGCTGATCACGGCGTTCACCTCGCCGTCGAGCAGCACCGGCACCTTGACGGTCCACAGCTGGCGCACGGTGCCATCGGGCTCGGTGAATTCCACCTGGCTGGCGTGGCGCGCGCCGTCGGTGAAGATCTTGCTGTCCTGTTTCCAGTAAAAATCGGCCATCTCGGGCGTCATCACTTCGCGATCGAACTTGCCGATAATCGCTTCGGCCGGCTGGCCCAACGCTTCGGCGGTGCGCGCGTTGATGTAGATGTAGCGGCGCTCGCTGTCCTTCATGTACACGTGCGCGTCGATGCTGTTCAGGACCGAATCGAGCAGCACGCGCTGTTCGATGGCGGCGCGGCGCGAGCGGTACAGGGTGAAGAAGTAGGCGTAGGCCAGCATCGTCACCAAGAAGCCGACGCCGAACGTGACCGGCGGCAGCAGCACGTCGAAAGCGCTGTACAGGTCCGCGCGCGCGACCCGGAAATGCGCCTTCCACAGGTTGCCGTTGTAGTCGACCGGCAGCACAGTGTCGAAATAGGTATCGGGGCCCTGGCCGCCGGCGGCCACCGGGTCGTGATCGTTGTACAGCAGCCGGTCGAGCCGGCCCAGTGCCAGGGTGCGCTGCTCGGGATCGGGGCCGCCGTCGGCGTACAGGGCCAGCCTGAGACGGCGCTGCGGCATTTCTTCGAGCGCGCTGCCGACCAGCGCCGGCACCGAAAAGCCGATCCCCACGCTGCCGATGTAGGCGGCGCGGCGCGCCTGCGCGGTGTAGAGCAGCGCGCCGCTGCGGTACACCGGCATGCGCATGCCCAGCGCCACGTGCGGGCGTGGTTCGTTGACGATGATCGGCATGCCGGAGGCGCTGATCCTGCCGCTGTCGCGCGCCTGGTCCAGGTGCGCCAGGGCGGTGGCATTGGCGCCGATGTCGAGGCCCATGCGGTTGCCGGCACGCGCCGCTCGCGGTTCGATATAAGTGAGCACCGTGTAGCCGGCGCGCTCACCGTCGGGACGGATGCTGAAGTCGGGATAGCCGCCCGCGTCCAGGCTGCGGTCGGCCCGCACCGAGGCGATGAAGTCGTCGCGTTCGGCCGCCGTCACGTAGCGCGCGAAGCTGACCCCTTCGATGGCCGGGTAATGCGTGCCCATGCCGAGCGCCTGCACGTAGCGGTGAAACTGCAGGCGGCTGGGCGCCTCGGCGCTCTGAAACAGGGCCGACATGCCGCGCGCGAGGTCGGAATAGGACTTGATGCGGGTCGACAGGCTCGATTGCGCGCCGCGCGCGAAGGCGTCGAAACGCTGGCGCGCATCGCCATCGACCGTCCTGGTCGCGCCCATGTGCAGCAGGGTTGCCACCAGCGCCGATAACGACAGCCCCGCGGCCCACCACGCCAGACGCGCTCCCGGGCGGCTGCCGACGGTGCCTGCCATGGTGCGCTTGATCGCTTGCATCATCGTCCAACCCCGTTATTTTCGCTCGGCCGTACTCGGAAACGACTCTGCAGGCGGCATACTATTAGTGACATGGATGGCGCGCGCGGACCTGCCGACCGCGACGCACTTCCTCAAGGGTACTTTGCAGCAAGAGAACATGCAATTGATAAATTTTACCGTCGCGCCGGCGCCATAGTGCGGCCGAGAAAGCAGTACAGGACACAGGAGCGAAAATGCGACATTTGATTGGCGAAAGCATATCGGAAACGGCGAAACCGGCGCACGCGGCAGACGGCGCGGACGATCCGCATCTGTGGCTGGAAGAAGTTACCTCGGCCGCCGCGCTGGACTGGGTGCGCGCGCGCAACGCCGTGTGCGAGCGCGAGCTCGAAGGAAAGCCCGATTTTGCCGCGCTGCGCGAGCGGCTCGGGACTATCCTCAACGACAAGGCGCGCATTCCATGGGTCGGCGGGCATGCTGGCCATGTTTATAACTTCTGGCGCGACGCCACCCATGTGCGCGGCCTGTGGCGGCGCACCACCCTGGCCGGTTACCGCGCCGACGCCCCCGACTGGCATACGGTGCTCGACCTCGACCTGCTGGCCCACGCCGAGCAGGAGAACTGGGTCTGGGCCGGCGCCTCCTTCCTGCGTCCGGCCGGCGCGCGCTGCCTGGTGTTCCTCTCGCGCGGCGGCGGCGACGCCCATGTGGTGCGCGAATTCGACCTCGACGCCGGGGCTTTCGTGGCCGATGGCTTCGCCCTGCCCGAATCGAAATGCAGCGCGCGCTGGCTCGATGCCGGCCGGCTGGCCGTGGCCACCGACTTCGGCCCCGGCAGCATGACGGCGTCGGGCTATCCGCGCATCGTCAAGGAGTGGCGGCGCGGCACGCCCCTGGCCGAGGCCAGCATGCTGTTCGAGGCGCGCGAGGATGACCTGAGCGTGTCGGCATACAAGGTCTTCACGCCCGGCTTCGAGCACGAGTTCGTGGAGCGCCAGATCGGTTTTTACAGCAGCGAGCTGTTTCTGCGCAGCGGTGCGGCGCTCACGCGCATCGACAAGCCGGACGACGCCAATGCCTACACGGTGCGCGACCAGCTCGTCATCGAACTGCGCTCCGACTGGCAAGTGGGCGGGCGCACGTATCCGCAAGGCGCGCTGGTGGCGACCGATTTTGCCCGTTTCATGCAGGGGGAACGCGATTTTGCCGTGTTGTTTGCGCCGAGCGCCACCAGTTCGCTCGACGGCGTGGCCATGACGGCCAGCGCCCTGCTGCTCACGGAACTGGACAACGTGAAGAACCGCATCGCCGAACTGCGCCATGTGCGCGGCCAGTGGCAGCGGCGCGAGGTGACGGCGCCGGAATTCGGCGCGCTGGAGGTGAGCGCGCTCGATCCGGCGGGGTCGGATCAGTATTTCCTGACCGTAAGCGATTTCTTGACGCCGACCAGCCTGTACCTGTGCCAGGTGGGCAGCGACCGGCGCCAGGCGCTCAAGGCGATGCCGGTCTTTTTTTCGGCCAAGCCGTATATCGTCAGGCAGTTCGAGGCGGTGTCGAAAGATGGCACGCGGGTGCCCTACTTTGTGGTCATGGACCGCAAGACGCGCATGGATGGCAGGAATCCGACCGTGCTGTACGGATATGGCGGCTTCGAAATTTCGATGAAGCCGTTTTACAGCGGCGTGACCGGGGAAGCGTGGCTGGCGCGCGGCGGCGTGTATGTGCTGGCCAATATCCGCGGCGGCGGCGAATTCGGGCCGCGCTGGCACCAGGCGGCGCTCAAGGGCCAGCGCCAGCGCGCCTTCGATGATTTTATCGCCGTTGCGCAAGATTTAATTGAGCGCAAGGTCAGCAGTCCGGCGCACCTGGGCATCATGGGCGGGAGCAATGGGGGCTTGCTGGTGGGGGCGGCGATGACGCAGCGGCCCGATTTATTCAACGCGGTCGTGTGCCAGGTGCCGCTGCTGGACATGCGGCGCTACCACAAGCTGCTGGCCGGGGCCTCATGGATGGGCGAATATGGCGATCCGGAGGTGGCCGGCGAGTGGGAGTATATCCAGCGCTACTCGCCGTATCACAATGTATTTAGCGACAAGCGCTATCCGCGCGTGCTGCTGACCACCTCGACCCGGGATGACCGGGTGCACCCGGGGCACGCACGCAAGATGGTGGCCCTGATGGAAGCGCAGGGGCATGACGTGCTGTATTGGGAAAACCTGGAAGGGGGACACGCGGGCGCTGCCAATAACGACCAGCAGGCGCAGATGTGGGCGCTGACGTATACGTTTCTGCTGGAGCAGTTGCGGTAGGGACAAGTCCCCGGCCGACGTTCCCGTTTCACCACCACCACCGTTGTTCCCGCCTTCGCGGGAACGACGGTGGTGGTGGCGGGAACGACAGTAGGTGGCGGGAACGACGGCTCGGTAGCGTGAACATCGGATCGGTAGCCGACACCACGCAGGGCGGGTACCAACGGGTTCTGTCTCATTCACACCAAACCCACCCGCTTCGAATATCGATTAGCGCAAACTTTCTTAATATAGTTCCGCTCCCTTCGCCATTCCGAACGCCGCCCCACACCCTTCCCGCCCCCATTTCCCCGTTCCCCGACCTGCTATTTCTGCCAGCTACCCCGGCCCGGTTGTCCGGTTTGTAATAGTTCATCAAGCGAACTCGTTTACCGCCGATCAACCCGAACCATGACTGGAAACATCACCATGGAACACCTCGCCTCACTATCCCCCCAGGTTTCCCCCGCCCAGCCGGCAGTGTTGCGAGAGAGCACCCCGCGCATCGTCGGCGGCGGCAGGTTCTGGAGTCCCGGCATCGGCCTCGGCGCGGGCATCATCCTCGAACTGTCCGCCGATATCGACAGCCTCTCGCAACGCATCGCCCAGCTGCCCGAGCGCGCCGGCGCCGTGCGCCCGATGGTCACCCATTACCTGTTCATGGTCAAAACCCTGGCCGCCGCCTGGGCCACGCGCAGCCGGCCGGGCCTGCACGCCGCCCTCGACGGCCTGCGCTACCTGGGCGAAAGCTTGCTGGCGCAGGACGCCGCGCCGCTGTCCGCGGCGCTGCTGAACATGTTCCACGGCCGCCCCTCGGACGGCGGCGCGGGCGCGGTCCGCCTGATCGACGGCTTGGTGCGGCGCCTGGCCGCTCCCAGCCAGGCGCTCGACACAATCGACCAGGATGTCGGCAGTTACCTGGCGCAAATGGCACGCGCCTCGGCCGACCTGGAAACGGATACGGTGCTGGTCACCCAGCGCCTGCAGGCCGACCACGTGCACGCCTTCATCCTGGCGCAGCAGGTCAATGCATTGCAGGGAAAACTGGCCGAGGCGCGCGCGCGCCGCCACAGCCACTGGCTGCTCGGGCCGGAGGCCGAGGAAGCGCGCAACGATATCGGCCGGCACAACGGCGCGCTCGACAGCGTGACCCGCCAGCTCGACCATATCCGGAACGGGCAAAGCGCCATGATGGCCGAGGCGGCCTATCTGCAGGGCTTGCTGCCGACCCTGTCCGCCTATCTGAGCGGCATGGACCGGATCGGCGCCGGCATCCGCACCGTGGCGGCCGGCACCCGGGCCCTGCGCGCGGAGCTCGATGAACTGAAAAACGTGCTGCTGGCCGGCCCCGGCGTCAGCGGCCAGGCCCATGCCCAGCTGCAAGCCGCCCTGCCCGCCTGGCGCACCCTGGCGGCGCGCATCGCCACCTTCCCCCCGGCCCCGGCCGACTGAGCGGGCGGGCGCCGCTCAGGACGCCAGGCGCGACTCGAACATCGCTTCGTAGGTGCCGGCGATGTCGATATACAGGGCCACGGCGCGCTCGACCCCGATCTGCACCGGATCGCCGAAGCGCGTGGTGAGCACCCCGGCACGGCGCAGCAGGCGCTCGATGGCGGTGGTGGTGACGGTCACGTACTGGTCCAGCCCGGCGTGATGGCCGTGGCTGATGATTTTGCCGATCGATTCCATCGTAATGTCGGAAAAACCGAAATTCTGGTTGCCGTCGGTTTCGATGGCAAAGCGCGACAATTCCCAAATACGTGCGTTCCGAGGGGCATCCTGCCCGTGCAGGAGCTGCGCAAATGAATCCTTGAGCATGTACGGGCCTTCGGTCGGCAAAAGGCGCCAGCAGCCGCGCAAGGCCCCTCCACCCGGTTCACGGATCATCATGTAGAGCGGTTCGAGGGCATCGTAGCCATCGATTTCCATGCCGCTCATGATCGGCACTTCCCAGCCGAGCCGGTCTTTGAAGACCTTGGCGCGCAGTGTATGCATCTCCCACAGGTCACGCGATTTAAATTCGCGCCTTGCAGCGATTCGAATATGCAGAGCCATCTTAGGTACCTCGCTTTATAAAAAGTTATGCAACTTGCATGAAGAATCATGCAAAAAAGTCATTGACATAACTAGTAGAGTTGCTAGGTGGCCCGTAAGCACAGTGAATGGAATACTGCCCTTTTGTTTGCGAGGAAACGGTATGGCTCAGGATTTCAATTACCAGACGACGGCCGTGGCAGAACAGCGCGGTGAGGTCGATCACGATAGCGGCGTCCAACAGGCAGGCAGCACGGCCAGCACGCCCCACAGCGAATTAAAACGCTTCAGGATCAGCAAGCGCGAGAGCCAGGAAAAGTTCTGGGGACGCTTCGGCGTCACCCAGTCCAGCGGAAGCCGCTTTGAAACCGGCCTGGGTATCCCGGCGCCGGTGGCGATTTTGGTCAAGCTGTATGTCAAGGGCAAGCTCAGCGATGGGGATCTTCCGGGCTGATAATACCCAGACTGATGGCCTTGACCAGTGCCTGCTGCCGGGTGTTGACATTGAATTTCACGCGGATGTTACCGATGTGAAAATTCACGGTCGCCTCGGAGCAGAGCACGATCTTGGAGATTTCCCACGACGATTTGCCAACCATGACCCAGTTGAGCACTTCGAGTTCGCGCTTGGTCAGGCGGGGAATCGCTTCGGCGCCCGGTTTGGGCGCGACGAATTTGAGCGAGGACTCGAAGGCATAGTCGCGGATCAGCGATAGCGACGGCATCAGCTGGCTGATGGTGCTGTCGAACTCGCCGTTGGGCGGCGCATCGGAAGCGAAACTGACCACGCCGAACTCCCCGCTCGGCCCGTGGATGGGGAAGGTGATGCCGGAACGGATGCCGTAGCCGCAGGCTTCCTCGTACATCTCGCGCTGGCCGGGGGCGTGGAAGGTATCCGGTTCCCACACGATGGGAAGCGAGCTGGTCATGCAATGGGCGACCGTCGGGTCCACGTAGTGGAGCTTGTCGGCGTCGTAGCGGCTGCGCCATGCGGGCGCGTAATTGCTGTGCAGGAAAGCCGTCTCCAGCTTCACATGCTTGGAGCCCACGGCACCATACAGTACCTGGTCGAATCCCTGGTCGTGGGCCAGCGAAAACAGGGCGGAACTCCAGCCATTCTCCTGGTCGCTTTTTAACAGCGTCATCAGTTGTCCCATTTTCACCATTGCCGTCACTCCCTTTTGTTGCCTATTTTACACAAATATCCCGTACTGACACTAGCAGGGATGCTCGCGTAAATTAAAAGTCATAGAAAAGTAACTATTTGTCAGTATTTTAGGCTTTTCCGCACCCTTGTGTTGGACAAGTTGTACGGACAATTCCTGCTAGAAATGAAACTAATAGTTACGTCGGGTTGACTTGCGCGGTGAGGCCAAACCCGTAGCGCAATCACAACATGGACCCTGAGTACAATGAATTGTGCGTCATGGAAATTTATTCTCGGGTAGTCTCTGGCCACTTTCTGTTACCAGGCCATGCAAAACGGGTAAGCTGCACGTTTTTCTCGCCCTGGGCCACGCGCGGCGCCGGTGCTTGACTGGCGGGCGCACTGGTATACAGTTGCTGTTCCGTAGAAAACAATGTGATCGGCAGCCATTCCCAACCAGACCCACGTACCGTGCAGATCATTCCGAAAGTTTTACTCGTCAACGATGATGCAGCCAGCCTGCTCGCGCTCGAAAGCCTGCTGGCCGGGGCGGCGCGCGCGCAGCATTACGAACTGCTCACCGCCACGTCCGGCCATGATGCGCTGCGCATGGTGCTGACTCACGATTTCGCGGTGATCTTGCTCGACGCCAACATGCCCGGCATGGATGGGTTCGAGACGGCCGAGGCCATTCATTCGCACCCGCGCACCAGTGCGATGCCGATCATCTTCATCACCGCCCACTACGACGACGAGCGCCATCGGCTCGAAGCCTACAGCAAGGGCGCGGCCGACTATCTGTTTACGCCGGTGATCCCGCAGGTACTGCAAACCAAGGTGGCGGTATTCGTCGACCTGACCCGCAAGAACCTCGAACTGCAGGCCAAGACGCGCGAACTGTCGCTGCTCAACCAGGACCTGCGCGTGCAGCGCGTGCAAGACCTCGAACGCATCAACCGCGCCCTCGAACAGGAAGTGGCCGAGCGCAAGGTGGCCGAAGAGCGCGCGCAGGCGCTCTCGATCCGCGACCCGCTGACCAACCTGGTCAACCGCCGCTCGCTGATTGCCCAACTCGAACACGCGGTGGCCACGGCCGACCGCCATCAGGGCGAATTCGCCCTGCTGTTCCTCGACCTGGACCGCTTCAAGCAGATCAACGATTCGCTCGGCCACGAGGTGGGCGACGAATTGCTGCGCCAGGTGGCGGCGCGCCTGCTGGCGGCGGTGCGCGTGTCGGACGTGGTGGCGCGCCTGGGCGGCGACGAATTCGTGGTGCTGCTCGAAGGCCGCGGCGCCCCCGCCAATGCGGCCCGGGTGGCGCGCAAGATCGAGCAGGCGCACAGCCGCCCGTTCGAGATCAACGGCCAGCGCATCGCCACCTCGACCAGCATCGGCATCGGCCTGTATCCGCAGGATGCCAACAGCGCCTCGCAGCTGATGAAAAACGCCGACACGGCCATGTACCACGCCAAGCAGCACCGGCGCGGCAGCATCGAGTTTTTCCGCGAAGAGCTCAACACGCGCGAGCGCGAACGCGCCCAGTGGGTGGCCGAGCTGCATGCGGCACTCGAACGCAAAGAGTTCGAGCTGCTGTTTCAGCCGCGCGCCGCCCTGCCCGACGGCGCCGTGTGCGCGCTCGAAGCGCTGCTGTACTGGCGCCATCCGCGCCACGGGCTGATCGCCGCGTCCAGCTTCCTGCCCGACGTGGCCGACCGCCTGCTGCTCGAACAGGTGTGCGAATGGATGCTGGGTGCCGCCTGCAGCCAGGCCGCCGCCTGGCGCGCGCAGCCGGCGCCGCTGCCGGAGGTGGTCATGGCGCTCGACCT
Source organism: Massilia pseudoviolaceinigra (assembly GCF_030846505.1). Taxonomy (NCBI): domain Bacteria; kingdom Pseudomonadati; phylum Pseudomonadota; class Betaproteobacteria; order Burkholderiales; family Oxalobacteraceae; genus Massilia; species Massilia pseudoviolaceinigra. The sequence continues at coordinate 78,585 of NZ_JAVCWL010000014.1, forward strand.
GGCGCTGCTGCAAATCCGTCCCGAACTGGCCGCGCGCGTGCTGGCGCATCTGCGCACCTGCAAGCTGCCGCCGGGCTGGCTGGAACTGGAAATTCCCGAGCACCTGCTGCTCAACACGCGCGATAACGTCGCCGTGCTGCGCCAGTTGAAAGCGGCCGGCGTGCGCCTGACGGTCGACGACTTCGGCAGCGCCGGCGCGGCCCTGGCCATGCTGCGCGAACTGCCGCTCGACGCCATGAAAATCGACCGCGCCTTCGTACGCGCCATCGGCATCGACGGCGGCACCGACATGGCCGCCGCCATCGTCCACCTCGGACGCGCGCTCGGCCTGCGCGTGCTGGCACAGGGCGTGCACACCGAAGAACAGCTGGCCGTGCTGCAATCGCTCGGCTGCGACGAATTCCAGGGCGAGCTGTTGAGCCCTCCCCTGCGCGCCCCGGCCATGCTGGCGCTGCTGCGGGACCAATGCAAGACCGATCAGACAACGAGCCCGAATCCGAATCGGGCCGCTCCTTCAACTTCCAAAAAACGAGGACTAAGCCGATGAACAACATGACCGACCTGGCCGAGGAACTGGACATCAAGCTCCTGCTATCTACCCTGATGGCGCTCAAGAAAGGCGACTTCACGGCGCGCATGCCATCCGACTGGAGCGGCATGTCGGGCAAGATCGCCGACACCCTCAACGAGATCATCGAAACCAAGGAAAAGATGGTGCAGGCGGTGACCGACGTGTCGCGCGTGGTGGGCCGCGAAGGCCGCCTGACCCAGCGCGCCTCGGTCCCCAACGTGGTGGGCGGCTGGGCCACCATCATCAGCTCCGTCAACACCCTGATCGACGACCTGGTGCGCCCGACCACCGAAATGGCGCGCGTCATCGGCGCGGTGGCCAAGGGCGACCTGTCGCAGACCATGGCGCTGGAAGTGGACGGCCATCCGCTCAAGGGCCAGTACCTGCGCGCGGCCACCACCGCCAACACCATGGTCGAGCAGCTGTCCTCGTTTTCGTCGGAAGTCACGCGCGTGGCGCGCGAGGTGGGCACCGAGGGCAAGCTCGGCGGCCAGGCGCAGGTGAAAGGCGTGGCCGGCACCTGGAAGGACTTGACCGACTCGGTCAACTCGATGGCGGGCAACCTCACCTCGCAGGTGCGCAACATCGCCGAGGTGACCACCGCGGTGGCCAACGGCGACTTGTCCAAGAAAATCACGGTGGACGTGCGTGGCGAGATCTTGCAGCTCAAGGACACCATCAACGTCATGGTGGACCAGCTGCGCTCCTTCGCCTCGGAAGTGACGCGCGTGGCGCGCGAGGTGGGTACCGAAGGAAAACTGGGCGGCCAGGCCTACGTGCCGGGCGTGGGCGGTACCTGGAAGGACTTGACCGATAACGTGAACTTCATGGCGTCCAACCTCACGGGCCAGGTAAGGAACATCGCGGCGGTGACGACCGCGGTGGCGAACGGCGACTTGTCCAAGAAGATCACGGTGGACGTGAAGGGCGAAATTCTCGAACTTAAAAACACGATTAACGTGATGGTGGACCAGTTATCCTCCTTCGCCTCGGAAGTGACGCGCGTGGCGCGCGAAGTGGGAACCGAAGGAAAGCTGGGCGGACAGGCGCAGGTGAAAGGCGTGGCCGGTACCTGGAAGGACTTGACCGACTCGGTCAACTCGATGGCGGGCAACCTCACCGGCCAGGTGCGTAACATCGCGGACGTGACGACCGCGGTGGCGAACGGCGACTTGTCCAAGAAGATCACGGTGGACGTCAAGGGCGAGATCCTGGAGCTGAAAAACACCATCAACGTGATGGTCGACCAGTTGAACTCCTTTGCGTCGGAAGTAACGCGCGTGGCGCGCGAGGTGGGTACCGAAGGCAAGCTGGGCGGACAGGCCAACGTGCCCGGCGTGGCGGGCACGTGGAAAGACTTGACCGACGGCGTGAACTCGATGGCGGGTAACCTCACCGGCCAGGTGCGAAACATCGCCGACGTGACCACCGCGGTGGCGAACGGCGACCTGTCCAAGAAGATCACGGTGGACGTCAAGGGCGAAATTCTCGAACTTAAAAACACGATTAACGTGATGGTGGACCAATTGTCTTCCTTCGCATCGGAAGTCACGCGCGTGGCGCGCGAGGTCGGTACCGAAGGTAAGCTGGGCGGCCAGGCGTACGTGCCGGGCGTGGGCGGTACCTGGAAAGACTTGACCGATAACGTGAACTTCATGGCGTCGAACCTGACGGGCCAGGTGCGTAACATCGCGGCGGTAACCACCGCCGTGGCGCGCGGCGACCTGTCCAAGAAGATCACGGTGGACGTGAAGGGCGAGATCCTGGAACTGAAAGACACCATCAACGTGATGGTGGATCAACTGTCTTCGTTCGCATCGGAAGTGACGCGCGTGGCGCGCGAAGTGGGTACCGAAGGTAAGCTGGGCGGCCAGGCTAACGTGTCCGGCGTGGCCGGTACCTGGAAGGATCTGACCGAGAACGTCAACCAGCTGGCGGCAAACCTCACCAACCAGGTGCGCGCGATTGCCGAGGTGGCGACCGCCGTGACGCGCGGCGACTTGTCGCGGTCCATTCAGGTGGAAGCGCGCGGCGAGGTGTCCTACCTGAAGGACAACATCAACGAGATGATCCGCAATCTGAAAGAAACCACGCAGAAAAACGCGCAGCAGGATTGGCTCAAGACCAATCTGGCGCGCTTTACCCGTCTGCTGCAAGGCCAGCGCGATTTGCAGGCGGTCACGAAACTGATCCTGTCCGAACTGGCGCCGCTGGTGTCGGCCCACCACGGCGTGTTCTACATGATGGATTCGCAGGAGCTCGACGCGCGCCTGCGCATGATCGCCAGCTACGGCTACCGTTCCAGCCGCAAGCTGGCCACCTCCTTCCTCCCGGGTGAAGGCCTGGTCGGCCAGTGCGCGCTGGAGAAAAGCCGCATCTGGCTGACCGACGTGCCGCGCGATTACATCGTGGTCTCGTCGGGCCTGGGCGCGGCGCCGCCGACCAATATCGTGGTGCTGCCGATCCTGTTCGAGCAGCAGGTCAAGGCCGTGATCGAAATCGCTTCGCTCGACCGCTTTACCGAAACCCACCTCTCCTTCCTCGACCAGCTGATGGAATCGATCGGCGTGGTGCTCAACACGATCGAAGCGAACAGCCGTACCGAATCGCTGCTGACCCAGTCCCAGTCGCTGGCGCAGGAACTGCAGCAAACCAACCAGGAACTGGCCGAAAAGGCGCGCCTGCTGTCCGAACAGAACATCGAGGTGGAACGCAAGAACCGCGAGGTGGAACAGGCCAAGCTGGCGCTGGAAGAAAAAGCGACCCAGCTGGCGCTGTCGTCCAAATACAAATCCGAGTTCCTCGCGAATATGTCGCACGAGCTGCGCACTCCGCTCAACTCCCTGCTCATACTGGCGCAGCAGCTGTCGGATAACCCTGAGGGCAACCTCTCGGGAAAGCAAGTAGAGTTCGCAAAGACGATCCACGGTTCCGGATCGGACTTGCTGACTCTGATTAATGACATTCTCGACCTGTCCAAGATCGAATCCGGAACCGTGACACTCGATGTGTCGGAATACCGCTTCTCGAACCTGCGCAACTACGTCGACCGCACCTTCCGCCACATGGCCGAAGCGAAGCACCTGGGCTTCACGGTGCTGCTGGCGGACGCGCTGCCAACCGCCGTGATGACCGACACCACGCGACTGCAGCAGGTGCTCAAAAACCTGCTGTCGAACGCCTTCAAGTTCACCAGCCACGGCGAAGTCGCCCTCGAAATCTCGCTGGTGACGAGCGGCTGGACCAGCGACCATCCGAACCTGGTGCATGCCGACGCGGTGCTGGCGTTCTCGGTGCGCGACACCGGCGTGGGTATCGCGGCCGACAAGCTGCAGCTCATTTTCGAAGCGTTCCAGCAGGCCGACGGCTCCACCGCCCGCAAGTACGGCGGCACCGGCCTTGGCCTGTCGATTTCGCGCGAACTGGCGCGCCTGCTGGGCGGCGAAATCCGGGTCGAATCGGTGGTCAACGCCGGTTCCACCTTTACCCTGTTCCTGCCTTACAACCGGGCTGGCTTCATCAACTACGACCAGGCGCGCCAGCCGCAGCCTGCTCGCCTGGCGCCGCCGCCATCGACCGTGGTGTATGCCAGCACGGTCACGCCGTACGACAGCAGCACCATCCACGCCGATCCGGCCGCATCGCAAGCGCAGCTGGTCGAATACGCGTCGGTGCTGGACGACCGCGGCCTGATCGCCCCGGGCGATCCGTCGGTCCTGATCATCGAGGACGACGAAAACTTCGCCAAGGACGTCATGGAGTTCGCGCGCGAGAAGAACTTCAAGGCGATCGTCACGCACCAGGGCGATTCGGCGCTGTCGCTGGCGCGCGATTACCTGCCGTCGGCGATCATGCTCGACCTCGACCTGCCCGACATCGATGGCTTCACGGTACTCGACCGCCTGAAACGCGATCCGAGCACGCGCCATATTCCGGTGCACGTGATGTCCAGCCTGCGCGAGCGCGAACGGGCGCTGCGCCAGGGCGCCATTTCGTACATCAGCAAGCCGGTCGAACGTGAAGCGCTGCAGGAAGAATTCACGCGCATCCAGAAGTTCCTGTTGGGCGGCAAACGCAGCCTGCTGGTGGTCGATGACGAGAAGATGCAGCGCGACTCGATCGTCTCGCTGATCGGCGACGCCGACCTGCGCATCGTGGCCGTGGAAACCGGCGCGGCCGCGCTGGAAGCGCTGCGCGGCTCGCACTTCGACTGCATGGTGCTCGACCTTACCCTGCCCGACATCAGCGGTTTCGACCTGCTCGACGTGATCGGCAAGGACCCTGCCCTGCGCGACCTGCCGATCGTGATCTACACCGCCAAGGAATTGAGCCGCAAGGAAGTGACCAAGCTCAAACGCTATGCCAAGACCATCGTCATCAAGGATGCGCGTTCGCCCGAACGGCTGCTCGACGAAACAGCCCTGTTCCTGCACCGCTCGCACGCCTCGCTGCCGGAACTGCAGCGCCGCATGCTGGAAGAGATCCACGCGGCCGATGGCGGCCTGGCCGGACGCAAGGTACTGATCGTCGACGATGACTTGCGCAACATCTTCGCCCTGTCGTCGCTGCTGGAGCGCCAGCAGATGCAGGTGTCGTTTGCCGAAAACGGCCGCGACGGCATCGAGGTGCTGGAAAAAGACCCGACCATCGAGATCGTCCTGATGGACATCATGATGCCGGAAATGGACGGCTACGACACCATGCGCGCGATCCGCCGCATCCCGAAGTTCAAGTCGCTGCCGATCATCACCCTGACCGCCAAGGCGATGAAGGGCGACCGCGACAAGTGCATCGCCGCCGGTGCGTCGGACTACATCACCAAGCCGGTCGACGTGGCGCAGCTGCTGTCGCTGATGCGGGTGTGGCTGCATTGAACGGCCCAATCAGGCAGGCCGGCATGCCGGCAACCGAGGAGCTGGAAATCGACCTGCTGCTGGAGGGCGTTTCCAGCGCTACGGCTTCGACTTCCGCGCCTACGACCGTCCGGGCCTGAAGCGCCGGCTGCTGGCGTTGATGGGAGAGCGCGATCTGGCCACGGTGTCGCTGCTGCAGGACCGCGTGCTGCACGACGCCGCCGCCGCGGCGGCGCTGCTGCGCGCGCTGAGCGTGCAGCCGGCGTTCCTGTTCGACGATCCGGAACAGGTGCGCCAGACGCGCGAGGTGCTCGGCGCCTGCCTGCGCGCGTCGGCGCTGCCGAAAGTGTGGCTGGCCGAGTGCGCGCACGCGGAGGAAGCGTGGTCGCTGGCGATTTTATTGGCCGAGCAGCAGATGGATCATCGGACCGAGATCTTCGCCACCGTCGCCAATGAGGAATTGCTGGCCGAAGCGGTTGATGCCAGCATCCCGATGGAGCGCATGGAGCAGTATCAGGAGAACTACCTGAAAAGCGGCGGGACGGCCAACCTGGCCGATTATTTCGAGGTTCGCGGCAAGCGCGCGGTACTGCTGCCGGCGCTGCGCAGCCGCATCACGTGGGCGCAGTACAACCTGGTGACGGATGCGTCGTTCAACGAGTTCCAGCTGATATTATGCCGGCGCGCGCTGGCCGATTTTGGCCCGGTGCTGCGCCAGCGTGCCCTGCGCCTGTTCCACGACAGCCTGGCGCTGTTCGGGGTGCTGGGGATCGACCGGGAACTCGCGCCGGGCGACACGCTGGCGTCGAGCTACCGCCCCGTGCTTGCGCACCAGCCGTGGTACAAGCGTGTCGCGTAGCGCGTCGCCTGGCGCGTGGCCTGGTGCTTAGTCGATGTTCAGGCGCGCTTCGTCGTCGCGGTCGATCAGGCGGTCAATCACCACATCGATTTGATCCGACATCAGCGCATCGAGGCTCAAGGTGCCTGTCAGTTTCCCCTTGAGCATGGCCTTCACTTGCGGGGCCATCTTGTTCCAGTTGTTCTGGTCGTATGTGACGCTGCCAAAGCGTCCTTCGCAGTCGAAAAACAGGTGCGTGTAACTGTTTTCGCTATTCTTTACATGGCCGAAGATGAAGAAATTCGCATCGAGAAAAGCAATCTCGGCATCCGTGAAATATTCGCCGAACTCCCAGCGGTCGCCCCACAGGTTGACTATCATGTCAACGAAGCCGCCGAACAGGATCATGCTCCGGTGGTTCGCAGGGTAGAGCCGCAGCGAGCCTGACTGCTCCGGGTCCTGTACCTCGACGCTACCGTGTTCAAGATACAGCCCACGCAAGGCGGCAGGCAGCTTGCAGCCCCACTTTTTCTCGCGCGCGGCCAGATCTTCCGGCGTGACCGGCGCCGATTCGAGGGTGAAATGCCCGTCCCACAAGGGACTCTCCCGCACCACCCGCAGCTCATGGGCCGCCGCGCGGAATCGCTCCAGCGCCGCCTGCCGGGTTTCGCCGGGCGCACCGGTGCGCAGCCGGTCCACTGGATGCGACGCCTTGAAGGCCAGGTAGGCAGGGTCCGTGAGATACGCGGCCAGCGCCGCGTCGTCGACGCTGACGCCGTGGACTTTGCGGGCCTTGTATTGAAGGTGGTGCAAGCTGGCGAAGAAGCCATCGCGGTAGCGATGCGGCGCGCTTTGGTATGCGGCCAGATAAACGATGGCGCGCTGCTGGTATTTGTCCACGAATGGATCGTCGTGCTCGGCGTCGCTCGCCACCAGCCGGAAGCAGCGCTCAAACAGCTCCACGGCGGCATCGACATCGCCGCGCCCGGCCGCGAGCACGGCGAGACTGGTCAAGGCCGTGCGCACATTGGCAAGCGTGATGAGTTCTTCGTCGTCCAGGTCTTCCTCGCCGACGGGAAAACGCTCCAGGACGGCTTCGCAGGTCGCAGCCAGTTCGTCGGGCATGTCGAGCTTTTCGAGGCAGGCGAGTCGAAGCTGGAAATAGCCGCTCCAGGCGGCGTCTTCGTCGTCAAGCGCGTCGTCGTCGGACAGTTCTTCGAGGATCGGCAGGGCCGCATCGGCAAAGACAAGGCTGGCGACGTAGTCTTTCTTGCGCAACTGGACGCCCGCTTTGCGCAACAGAGCGGTCATGTTCGTGATCGTACTTTTCATCGTGTGTTATCTCAAGTCGCAATATGGCGCGGTTTCCACCTTCAACGGCCGCCCACATACCAACGGCGCGGCACGAACAAGGTATGTCCCGACGCTTGAGTAAAGGTAATCCCTTCAGTGCTCTCGGTAACAATGCTTTGCTGGAGATAGCGCGACATATCTTCATCAAAGTTATATAGAGACAGGTCGGTGGAGTGCCCGTACGGCGAGTTTTTCAAGCTGATGAGTATTTGATATCGCGGCTGCATGCTGAAAAACCCGACCTTGGTGCCTGTTTCCAGTATCGAAACGGTATATCCGCTTTTCAGCGCCGGTAAACTAGCGACGGGCTGCGTCTGGCTGACCGAAAACCAGACAGCCATCACGCCGACAAGCAGGCCGGCGAGCAGGGAAGACAGGGGCAGCAGGAATGGACGTTTCATCATGTCGTGGCGAAGGCGGGCTGTTTATCGAAGGCCCCGGCGCAATGTCGCCCGGGGACGCCCTGGCAGTCAGTGTCTAACGCGCCGCGGACGGACGTTCGGCGATGCGCTCGCGCCAGGCCTGCAGATTGGCCATGCCTTCGGCGCCCGGCTTGAACTTCATCAGCCCGCGCGCGAATTCAAGTGCGCACCAGGCTGTGATGTCGGCCACCGTGAAGCGCTCGCCGGCCACGAACGGGCGCTTGGCCAGCTCGCCGTCGAGCCAGCGCGCATGCTCGCGCATTTTCTCGCCCTGCGAGGCGCCAAAATCTGGGAACTGCGGCTGCTCGAGCATGGCCAGCCCCGGGTGCGTATGGCGCACGCAATTGGCGATGCCCAGCAGCAGATGGAGCTCCACCCGGCGGTCGGCCATCTCGATAAAGGCGCGCTCCTCGAAACCCTCGCCCATCAGGTTCGGCTCGGGGTGCAGGCCCTCCAGATAGGTGCAGATGGCGCGCGTTTCGGTCAGCACGCGGCCGTCGTCGAGTTCCAGCGCGGGCACGCGCGCCAGCGGATTCTTGGCGACGAAACTCTCGCTCTTGTGTTCATTGGTGCCCAGGTCGATCATCACCGGTTCGATTCCGGTGATGCCTTTTTCGGCGATGAACATGGTCACGCGGCGCGGATTGGGTGCGAAATTGCTGATGTAGAGTTTCATGGCATCCTTGCGGGAAGTTAGTTGTTGCGCGACTGGCCGGTTTCGAGCATGGTGCGCGCGGCGGCCGAGAATTTGGCCGCTTCTTCGTCGCTCGCGCTGGTCAGGTCGCGCGGCGATGGCGGCATCTGCAGGCCCTTTTCCACCGCCGGCCGGGCGCGGATGGCATCGATCCAGCGTTTCAGGTGCGGCAGTTCCTCGATCGATACGCCCGACCACTTGTGCGTGCGCACCCAGGCCCAGTTGGCGATATCGGCAATCGAGTAGTCGCCGGCCAAAAATTCATGATCGCGCAGACGGCCGTCGAGCACGCGGAACAGGCGCCGGCTCTCGCCCTGGTAGCGGTCGATCGCGGGCTGGATCTTTTCGGGGAAGTAGCGGTAAAACACGTTGGCCTGCCCCATCATCGGACCGATGCCGCCCATCTGGAACATCAGCCACTGCATCACCTGCGAGCGGCCCTTGGCATCGAGGGGCATGAGCTGGCCCGTCTTTTCCGCCAGGTACACCAGGATGGCGCCCGACTCGAACACCGCGAAGTTGTCTTCGGCGCGGTCGACAATCGCCGGAATGCGCCCGTTCGGATTGATCGCGAGGAACCAGTCTTCCTTTTGCTGGTTCTGGTGCAGGTCGAGCGTGTGCAGGGTGTACGGCAAGGCCAGTTCTTCGAGCGCGATGGAGACTTTGTGGCCGTTCGGCGTGGGCGCCGAATAGAGGTCGATCATGGCATTCCTTTCCGGTTGGATGACGAAAGAGCAAGGCGCATCATAGCGTCAATCTGGCGTGCCCGCACGCGCTGTGCCACAATCGCCGGATGACCCGCCACCGCCCTCTTCCCGCCCTGCTGCGCGCCCAGCTTTATCAACATCTGGCGGCGATGGAAAAGGCCGGCCTGCCGCCCGACCGGGCGTACGCGCTGCTCGATCTCGGCACGGCGGGACGCGAACGCGTGGCCGCATTTCGCAAACTGGCGGCTCGCCGCAACGACCCCGCCAGCGCGGGCCTGGCCAGCGGCCTGTTCACCGTTTTCGAGGCGCGCCTGGTGCGCGCCGCGCTGGCCGCCGGCAGCCCGTTGGCGACGTTTCAAAGGCTGGCCGATTTTCACGCCACCAGGGCGCAGCAACTGGCCACGCTGCGTTCGCGCATGGTGCTGCCGGTCGCGATCCTGGCCGTCGCCCTGTTCGTGCAGCCGCTGCCGGCGCTGGTGGGCGGCGCGCTATCGGCGGGCGGCTACCTGTGGCGCGTGCTGGCGCCGCTGCTGGTGCTGGGCGGCGCGGCGCTGCTGGCGGCACGCGCCTTCGCCTGGTTCGGCTCGGGCAGCGAGACGCCTGCGCGCGCCGGCATCGAAGACGCCCTGCTGGCGCTACCGGTGTTCGGTCCGATGCACTTGCGCCGCAACATGCGCGACTTTGTCGACAGCCTCGCACTGCTGCTGGAGGCCGGCCTGCCGCTGTTCGATGCCCTGCCCGAGGCCCTGGCCACGGTCGACAACCGCATCGTGCGCGCCGACCTGGCGGCCATGGAGCCGGCGCTCAAGTCGGGGGCCACGCTGGCGCAGGCTATCGCCGCCCTGCGCCTGGCCGATACCGGCCAGCTGCACGCGCTGGTGCTGACGGGCGAACAAAGCGGCACCCTGCCCGCCATGCTGCGCCGGCATGCCGCCAGCGAGACCGAGTCGATCAACCGCTTCCAGCTCGATATGATGGCCTGGCTGCCGCGCGTGTTCTACGCCCTCGTGGCGCTGTGGATGGCGGTGGCCATCCTCGGCAGTTCGGTGAGCACGGTTGTGCCATCCTGAACCGCACCCTGCGCTGTTCCGTGCCACAATCGAACCTATGAAACCAATCCGAACTTACCTGCCGCTGCTGGTCCTCGTCGCCGGCTGCGCCACGACGCCCACGCCACCGCCGGTGCCCACGCCCGCCGATGCCACGTTCAGCTGGTACCAGGATGTGGCGCGCACGCAGCAGGTGCTGCGCATCGATACGGCCAGGTCGCTCATTACGGTGACGGTGCGGCGCGGGGGCACGTTTGCGCGCATGGGGCACGACCACGTCATCGCCAGCCGCAGTATCGAAGGTTTCGTCGCGCCGGACGCCGGCCGCGCCGACTTCCGCTTCCGGCTGGACCAGATGACAGTCGACGAAACGGCATTGCGCACCCAGGCGGGCCTGACTACCCAGCCCGACGACGACGCGATCGCCGGCACCCGTACCAACATGCTCACGCGCGTGCTGGAGGCCGAGCGCTATCCGCTGGTGACCCTGCATGCCGAACGCGCCGCCGGCAAAGGCGACACGCTGCGCCTGAGCGTCAACCTGCATGGCGTGTCACGCACGGTGGAGGTGCCGACCACCATTGAACGCAGCAACGATGGCGTCACCGCGAGCGGCACGCTGACGCTGCTCCAGAGCGACTTCGGCATCACGCCGATGTCGGTGATGGGCGGCGCCCTGACGGTGCAGGATCCGATGGAACTGGCGTTTAGCATCGTGGCGACGCCGCTGCCGCGTTAAGGACCACCGGGTTGGCCGGGTCGGTGCTCCACTCGTACCAGCCGCCGTCGTAGACGCTGATGCGCTCCCAGCCCATCAGCCACGCATAAAAGAACGCCAGCGAGGCGCGCCAGCCGGTGCCGCAGTAGAAGGCGTTGTGGCGGCCGGGATGGATGCCGCCCAGGCGCCACTGGGCGGCGATGGTGTCGGCATCGAGCATGCGTCCGTCCGCGTGCTGGAAATGGCTCATGCTGTTCACGTCGCCCTCGCGCCCCGCCCTGCCCCACAGCGCGCCGGCAATCTCGCCGCGCGCCTCGATGTAGCTGTAGCCCGAAGTCGCGCCCGTGAATTCGCTCCAGGTACGGATGCTGACCAGGGCCGCGTCGGGACGCGTCAATAGCTGGCGGGCCTGGGCCGTATCGATGAGGTAATCGGGACGGCCGGGGAACGGCGCGCCGAAGCTGCGCGCGGCCACGGGGACCCGGCCCGGGCCGGCGACGCTCGGCAGGCCGGCCGCGCACCAGCCGGCAAAGCCGCCGTCGAGCATGCGCACGTCGAGCACGCCCGCGTACAGCATCAGGTGCGCCGCGCGCGCCGCAGCCAGCGCGTTGCGTCCGTAGACGATGACGGTAGTGTCGTGGCCGATGCCGTGCTCCAGCAGGACCTGCAGCAGGACGGCATCGTCGACTTTATTGAACAGGGGCGGCGCTTCCAGAACCCGCGTGTCGAGCCAGGCGGCGCCGTCGATGTGGGCCGCCTCGAATGCAGCGGCGCCAGCGCAGCCCACTTCCAGCAGGCGCACGGCGCCGTGCCGCGCAAGCAGCGCCAGCTCGCCGGGCGCGACCAGCTGGCGCGCGCGCACCGAAGCTGCGCGGGCGGCGGCGATGGGTTGGCAGGGAGACTGGCGGGCATTCACGGCGGACTCTTCAGGGAGCAAACCCGCTATTTTAAAGCGTCGACGGGATGGCGGACCAAAACAGCCCGGCCGCGCATGCATCGAACACAGCAATTCGTGCTTTATTACTCATACATGATCTGCTATAACAGACATGCATCGGGGTCCAGCATGCCACGGCAGGAGCCACACAGTCCCGCTCAATTTTTCAAGGTGTAGTTCGATGAACCCTCTTCTTGCCAATCGCGACGAGCGCGGCATTACCTTGCTGGTGCTGAGTTTCGCCGGGCTGCTTTTCGTCGGCATCATCGCCAACCTCGTGTTCGAACTGGTGCAGGCGCGCGATCATGTCATCACCGAGAAAACCAACAGCGCCCGCGTACTCGTCAAGGTGCTCGAGGAGCAGGCCGTCGACAGCGTGTTCGCGGTCGACCTGGCCATGCAGACCACCATCAAGGCGGTGCAGATGGTGCCGCGCGGTCCGGCCGAGAGCAAGCGGCTGGTCAATGAACTGCTCGACAGCAGCATCGACAACCTGCCCTTCATCCGCGCCATCTGGCTGCTCGATGCCGATGGCAAGATGATTCACGACAGCCAGAAATTGCCGGGAGCCTACAATCTGTCGGACCGCGCGTATTTCAAGATTCATCGCGATCATCCCGACCATGGCACGCACATCGAGGGGCCGATCATCAGCAAGCTGGGCGTGCCCTTCATCAGCTTCAGCCGCCGCATCAACCGGCGCGATGGCAGTTTTGGCGGGGTTATCGTGGCCGCGCTCGAACCGAAATACCTGCGCCGCTTCTACGACTCGGTCAAGGTCGGCAAGGATGGCATGGTCGCCCTGGTGCGCACCGACGGCGTGCTGATGCTGCGCATGCCCGCTGCCAATATGGTGGAAGGCAAGCGGTTCACGTTCTTCCCCAATTTCGAGGCGACCCCGCCGCCGCCCGACGCCGGCAGCTATACGGCCGACAGCAGCATCGACCAGATCCGCCGCCTGTATTTCTACCAGCGCGTCAGCGGCCGCCCGCTGGTGGTGGTGGTCGGTCTTGGCGAAAAGGAATTGCTGGCTGACTGGTACAGTATGGCGCGCGCCTACATCGCCGTCTCGCTGGGGTTTTTGATGCTGCTGGGGGGGCTGAGCTACCTGGCCCTGCGCGAACTGCACAAGCGCCATGGCTTGAACCAGGCGCTGCACAACAGCGACGATGCGCTCAAGGCGGCGCAGCAACTGGCGCTGATCGGCAGCTGGCGGCTCGACCTGGTGGCGCGCAGTGGCCAGTGGTCGCAGCAGATGTACCGGCTGCTCGGGCTGCCGCTGGCGGACCAGCCGCCCCCGCTCGATGTTTTCTTGCAACGAATTCATCCGGACGACCGCCATCTGGTCGAATCCGCCGTGCGGCATGGCATGAACTGGTCGGGCGAACTGCGCAGCAATCCGGCGCTCGGGCCGCAGCGCTATTTTCATTCGCGCAGCACGGGCGTGCATGACGCGGCCGGCAATGTGACGGCGCTGATGGGCACCCTGCAGGACGTCACCGAGCGGCGCCAGGCCGACGAAAAGCTGGAGCTGGCCGCGCGCGTGTTCGCCTGCACGCGCGATGGCATCGTGGTCACCGATGCCGCCAGCACCATCGTGGCGGTGAACGCGGCGTTCGAGCGCATCACCCAGTACAGCGAGGCCGACGTGGTGGGACGCAATATTCGCGTGCTGCGCTCGAACGTGCACGATATCGATTTCTACCGGCAACTATGGGACACGATCGCGCGCGACGGCCATTGGCGCGGAGAAATCTGGAACCGGCGCAAGAATGGCGAAGTGTTTCCCGAGTGGCTGACGGTGAGCGCGGTGTCGAGCCCGGAGCACGGCACGGCCGGCTATGTCGGCGTGTTCACCGACCTGAGCGACATTACCGAAGCCAATGAACAGCTGCAATTCATGGGCAACCACGATCCGCTCACGCGCCTGCCGAACCGCTCGCTCTTGAACGACCGGCTGGCGCAGGCGATCGAGACGGCGCACCAGGGGCAGCGCGCGATTGCCGTGCTGCTGCTCAATATCGACCGCTTGCAGCGCGTCAACGACAGCATCGGCCATGATGCCGGCGACCTGCTGCTGCGCGAAATGGCCCAGCGCCTGCTGCTGCGCCTGCATCCGGGCGACACCCTGGCGCGCATCGGCAGCGACGAGTTCGTGCTGGTGCTCTCGCACGTGGACGACAACGACGACGTCAACGCCGCTGCCCAGCAGATGCTCGACACGGTGGCCGCGCCCTGCCAGTTGCTGGGGCACGAGGTGGTGGTCACCGGCAGCGTGGGGATCGCGCTGTTTCCGCTCGATGGCATCACCGCGGGCGACCTGATCAGGAATGCGGACACGGCGCTGTCGCACGTCAAGAACAGCGGCCGCAACAGCTTCCGTTATTTCACATCAGAAATGAACACGCGCGCGCTGCACTGGATGGCGCTCGAGCACCGGTTGCGCAACGCGCTGGGCCGCGCGGAATTTTCGCTGTTCTATCAGCCGCAGGTACGGCTTGCCGACAAGCAGATGTGTGGCGCGGAAGCGCTGATCCGCTGGCGCAGCGCCGAGCTGGGCATGATTTCGCCGGCCGAATTCATTCCCCTGGCGGAAGACTCCGGTCTGATCATCGAGATCGGCGAATGGGTCATCCGCACCGCCTGCATGCAGAACAAGGCGTGGCAGAATGCCGGCCTGCGCCCGCTGCCGGTGGCGGTGAACGTGTCGGCGCACCAGATCGCGGCCGGCACCTTGCCGGCGATTGTGAAAAGCGCCCTGTTCGACAGCGGCATGGAGGCGCGCTTCTTGGCCATCGAACTGACCGAAAGCGTGCTGATGCAAGAGGCGGAGCTGGCGATGGCGCAGATCGCCGAGCTGCGCGGGATGGGCGTGGCGGTGGCGCTGGACGATTTCGGCACCGGGTTTTCGTCGCTCAGCTACCTGAGCCGCTTTGCGCTGGACAAACTGAAAATCGACCAGAGTTTCGTACGCAATATTACCGATGACGCCAAGAGCGCGGCGATCGCCAAGGCCACGATTGCGCTAGCGCATGGCCTTGGGATCACAGTGGTGGCGGAGGGAGTGGAAACGCGCGAACAGCTCGATTATCTCGACGGTGCGGGCTGCGACGAGGTGCAGGGATATTTTTTCAGCCGCCCGGTGCCGGCCGCCGAGTTCGTGGCCCTGCTCGTGGCGGGCGGCACGCCGTCGGCTTAATCATGCCGGGCGATGTAGCTTCTGACAGCGGCCTCCGCTTCGCCGAATGAGGTCGCTTCGATGGTGCGCTGGAGGAGGATGGCGGTGCTGATCTCGCCGGCGGCAATCTTGGCCAGGACTTTCGGATGGATGTCGTCATCACCGGACCCGGCGCCCGGAATTGAACTGAGCATGCGCTCAAGCCGCTTGAGCCTTCTGAACTGTTCGTCCTGCTTCAGATACATCATGTACAGCCCGCACATGCACATGAGAAACATCGTTAAGGCCAGGTCTTGTGATTCCATGCTGATTCTCCGGAGTGAGTAGTTCGACAAGTAAGTTGCCGTGATCACAGTAAGTCAAGGCACCCGCAAGTACCAGCCAAATGGCCGCATTCGGTGACACCCGTCAACAGAGTTAGGGTCGGGCAACTATGTGCTTGTTGCGCCGGCCCGCAGCCAATCTCGCGCGCGGAGGCCGGCGGCAATGTGTAAGATAATGCCATCGCCATGTGGAGGGAACGCATGATCTGATCGGACCGATGGAAGGAACGACTTTGTCAACGATGCAGGAAACACGTGCCTGGGTACGCATGCCATCGGGCCGCCGTCTCGACCTGCTCAACCCCACGCCGTTCGACTGGGACGACGCCGATCTGGCCATCGGACTGGCCCGCACCTACCGCTGGGGCGGGCATTCGGTGTGGCCGCTGCCGCTGTCGGTCGCCCAGCATTCGATTGCCGTCATGCAGTTGAGAAAAAATGCAGCGCGCGGGCCGCTCGATCCGCTCACCGAGCTGCGCGAGCTGCTGCACGATGCCGAGGAAGGCTTGCTGGGATTTGACGCCATTTCGGTCATCAAGCCCTTTCTCGGCGACGCCTTCCGCAACCTGACTCTGCGCCTGGAACAAGCCATCTTCCTGCGTTACGGCCTGCCCAGCTGGACCACCACGGAACATGCTTCCCACAAGCGCGCCGACCGCCTGGCCGCCGCCAGCGAAGCGGTGCATGTGGCCGGCTGGACCAGGGATGAGGTGAAAAATACCCTCAAAATTTCCGCCAAGCCCCAGATCGACGACCCCCTGTTCCCCATTTACGGCGGTACGCCATGGGAACCCTGGGCGCCCGAGCTGGCCTGCGCGCGCTTTCTCGATGAGCTGAACCGGCTCAAGGCCAGCATCTGAACGCCAGCTGGCTGGCTCGCCTCGTGCCTTGCCTAAGCCACGGATTTCACAGGGTTTTTGAGGATATCCACAAGAAGTGTGGATAACATTGTGGATAAGCCCCGACGGGCGCCGCTTAACGCCCGGGTTTAAGCGGGTTTCAACAAAATGCCCGTTCCGCAGGCAAAAAAATAAGTTGAATAAAATCAAGGACTTAAAACACCCCATGGCGCGCATACAAACTGTCCATATGGCAAATTCCTACATGCAGGCGAAACGGGGGATAACTCGTGTGGTCTTTGACAAAGTGCGCCGGCTGGCTTAGTGTGGAGCCATGTCCGCTTCCTCCACCGACAACATCCGAAATGGCGACCTGATCATCGAGGACGACGACCCGTCCGACGTATCCGCATCGCCGACGCAGGAACTTCCTCCCTGGCGCATCCTGATCGTCGATGACGATGTCGACGTGCACGTGGTGACCAAGTTCGCCCTCAGCAATGCCCAATTCCAGGGACGGCGCCTGAGCTTCCTGCACGCCTACAGCGGCAAGGAAGCGATCGAGACGCTGCGCGCCACGCAAGACATTGCACTGGTGCTGCTCGACGTCATCATGGAAACGGAAGATTCCGGCCTGCGGGTGGCACGGCAGATCCGCGAAGGCCTGCACAACGAGCTCGTACGCATCGTCCTGCGCACCGGGCAGCCGGGCCAGGCGCTGGAACACAGCATCATTTGCGATTATGACATCAACGATTTCTGGTGCAAGGCCGACCTGACCACGCGCAAGCTGTTCACCACGGTCATTGCCTCGCTGCGCGCGTATGCCAGCCTGCAGGCGGCAGCGGCCGAGCGCGCAGCCATGGCTGCCGAACTCGACAAAGCGCGCCAGGTGCAGGCGCTGCTCGGCCAGCAGGCGCTGGTGCTCAAGCTCGACCCCAAAGGGCACATTATCGAGGCCAGCGACCGCCTGTGCGAACTGACCGGCCGGCGCCGCGACGCACTCATCGGGCGCGACCTGCACGCCTTGCATACCGGCACGTTCGCCGAGGCGCTGGTGGACGACATCAAGCTGTCCCTGGCGCGCGATGGTGCATGGTCGGGCGATATCCAGACCCGGGCGGCCGACGGCAGCGCCCTGCACTTGCGCTGCGCCCTGCTGGCGCTGAGCGAACCGGGCGGCGCGCCTTACGAATACCTTGCGGTGGCGACGCTGTTCGAGCCTGCCTTCACGCCAGGCGTGCGATGACGGGCCCCAGGCGCGAACGGTCGAGCGCCGGCTCCTAGCTTCCGAGCATCTCAGGCTCTCAGGCTCTCAGGCTCTCAGGCTACTTCCACGCATTGCGCGCCCGCTCGCGCACCAGCATGCGCACGCTGTCGGGCATCGGTTTGCGGCTCTGCTGGGTGTCGGCCGTCATCCACACCGTTTCCTCGAAGTGCTTGAGCATGGCCGGGCTGATGAAGCGCGTGCGCGCCGCGTACACATGACGGTCGCCCATCTGCGCTTGCTGCTTGATGAAAAACCGGTTCGGCACCACCAGATGAAGATGCTCCTTGGCGCGCGTCATGGCCACGTACAGCAGGCGGCGCTCCTCCTCGATATCGGCGGCGTTGCCCGTACTCATGTCGGACGGGATGCAACCATCCACCACGTTCAGTACATGCACCGACTTCCATTCCTGTCCCTTGGAGGAATGGATGGTCGAAAGAATCAGGTAATCCTCGTCCAGAAGGGGCGGTCCGGCGCGGTCGCTGGTCGCTTCGGGCGGGTCGAGCGTGATTTCGGCCAGAAAGGTTTCGCGCGAGCCATGACCGCCCGCCAGGCGCGCCAGCTGTTCCACGTCGGCCGCGCGCACCTGGGCGTCGTCATGCATGCGTTCGAGGTGCGGCAGGTACCAGTTCTTGACCAGCTCGATATCGGCCGGCCAGCGCAGCCCTGGCGCGCGCAGGGCGCGAAACAGCGCGACAAACTGCTCCCAGTCGCCGCCGCTCCTGGCGGGCGCGGCAAATTGCTCGAGCGCGCGTAGCGGCTCGGCCGCCTCGCCGACCGCGTCCAGCAGCCGGGTGGCGGTGGCGGCGCCGATGCCCGGCACCAGCTGCACCACGCGGAAACCGGCCACCCGGCCGCTTGGATTCTGGGCAAAGCGCAGCACCGCCAGTACATCCTTGATGTGGGATGCTTCCAGGAACTTCAGGCCGCCGAATTTGACGAAGGGGATGTTGCGTCGCATCAGTTCCAGCTCCAGCGCGGCGCTGTGGCTGGCCGCACGGAACAGCACCGCCTGTGCCTTGAGCGCCATGCCCGTTTCGCGGTGCTCCAGGATGCGGTTGCAGACCCAGCGCGCCTGCTCGGCCTCGTCGGCAATGAGCACCAGTTGCGGACGGACGGTAGACACCTTGTCGGTCCACAAGGTCTTGGCGTGGCGCTCGAGCGCGGCGCCGATCACGGCGTTGGAGGCATCCAGGATTGGCTGGGTCGAGCGGTAGTTGCGGTCCAGGGTGACGATGCAGGCTTCCTGGGCGAACTGCTTCGGGAAATCGAGAATATTGCGCACCGTGGCACCGCGGAAAGAATAGATCGACTGCGCATCGTCGCCGACCACCATCACGCCCTCGCCGCCCGGCTTCATGCCCATCAGGATCGCAGCCTGCAGGCGGTTGGTGTCCTGGTACTCATCGACAAGGACATGGTCGAACAGGCCGCCGATGTGGGCGCCGAGGTCGGGATCGGCCGCCATCTCGGCCCAAAACAGCAAAAGATCATCGTAATCGAGCACGTTCTGCTCCTGCTTGGCGTCGACATAGGCCCCGAACAGGGTCTTGAGCTGGGATTCCCATTCACTACACCAGGGAAAGGTACTTTGGAGCACCAGCGCCAAGGTGTCGCGGCTGTTGACCACGCGCGAGTAAATGGCCAGGCAGGTTCCCTTGAGGGGAAAGCGTTTCTCAGTATGGATCAGGCCGATGTCGTGGCGCACCATGCCCATCAGGTCTTCGGAATCGCCACGGTCGTGGATCGTGAACGATTCCTCGAGGCCGATGCGGCCGGCGTAATCGCGCAGCAGGCGCGCGCCGATGCTGTGGAAGGTGCCCGCCCAGGGCAGGCTGGCCGGCGGCTGGCCGCCGCGCGCACCCATGATCCGGTGCAGCACGTTGCTGGCGCGTTGCGCCATTTCGTTGGCGGCGCGGCGCGAAAATGTGAGCAGCAGGATGCGCTGGGGATCGGCGCCGCTCATGATCAGACGCGCCACGCGGTGCGCCAAGGTATTGGTCTTGCCGGAACCGGCACCGGCGATCACCAGCAGGGGCCGCGCGCTGCCCGCGGCCACGCCGATATCATGCTCGACGGCAGCACGCTGCGCGGGATTAAGGCTGGCGAAGGGATCGTCGGCGCAAGCGGCAAGGGGAACAGCGGTCATATCGGGCAATCAAACTGGGGTTGACATGACTGTACATTTATCCAGTATTATTACGCAAGTAAAATACTTTGCGCTTTCCCGCCGCGCCACCCGTCCCTGCTTCATGCCAGCCATGAAAGCGGCGGTCAAAAATCGCCTTATGCGCGCTAAGTAGCCGTTTCTAAAGTACTTTTTGGGATATCCACAATCGCTGTGGATAACTTTGTGGATAATCCCCTCTTGACAGTCCGCAAGCGTGTAACGATGCGGGTTTCAACAAAATGCTCATTCGTGAGGCAGAAATTATGCCCATATAAATCAAGCACTTACAAAGTCAATGGAGAAGGCGGTAAAAAATATTAAGAAATTTCCCACAAGATTTTTTTGTGCATAACCGCCTGTTTTGCACGCAGCGGGAGAGGGGTGGTTCGATAACATTCTGATATGCCCACAGCATCGCTCGCGCGCACTGCGCCGGCCTTGCATCACCACCCGGCACCACTTAATGAGCAAGCGGCCCACGCCGGCGCTGCGGCTCCAGCAAGACCCGTTCGATCACCTCGGGGGCAATATCCTGCGCTTTGAGATACTCGATGGCAGACATCGTATTGCGGCTCTCCTGGACCGAAATGGCATGGTTGACGATGTCGCGCTGGCGCACGTCGTGGCGTTGGTAAGTCGGTTCAGCCAGGGCGAGACCGCCGCTGTCGGGGCGTTGCTGTCGATTCATTTTGTGATTCCTTACAGGCATTCAGAAACGTTGCAAAGGGAACCCAGTACTGCCTAGGGAGTATCCCTCAATAAAGATCAAAGTCAATGTCAAGGTTCCATCGAAACGGCAAAAAATATGCTTGAGGCATAGTTTTACAGGCGTCATTTTTTCAGTCGGCAACATAGCGCCCGCCCATGACGCCGCGGCCTACAATGCGGCACGGGCGTAGGCCACACGCGTGCGCGCATGCCAGAATGTAGACCGAGGACATCATGACAATTCCAACTGAAAAGATTACGACGGAACCCACGCTCAACCCGGGTGACGAAGCCGAACCGGGCACGCCGGGCGCGGCCGAGGACATCTGCGACGCCTGCAGCGGCAAGGGCAAGCTGGCCGACGGCAGCGCCTGCGCGGAATGCGGCGGCACGGGCCGCGTGATGCGCGGCATTGGTGGCGGCTGAGCCCGCATGGACAGGCGGGCGGGCCGGCGCGATAATGCGGCATGACCGATCCGTCCCTCCCCGCCCGCCCGCGCCCGCAATCGCTGACCGACCTGTTTGTTTCATTTACCTTGCTGGCGCTGCAGGGCTTCGGCGGGGTGCTGGCGCTCGTTCAGCGCGAAATTGTTGAACGCAAGCAATGGCTGACCCATGAGGAATTCCTGGAAGACTGGGCCGTCGCCCAGATCATGCCGGGGCCGAACGTGGTCAATCTGTCGATGATGATCGGCGGGCGCTATTTCGGGCTGGCCGGTGCGCTCTCGGCGCTGGCCGGCATGCTGGCCCTGCCGCTGGTGCTGGTGCTGCTGCTGGCCCTGGTCCATGCGCGCTTTATCGATCATCCGGGCGTGGCAGGCGCACTGCGCGGCATGGCGGCGGTATCGGCCGGCATGATCGGCGCCACCGGCCTGAAATTGTCGCTGGCGCTGTCCAGGAACCCGATGCCGCAGCTGTGGTGCTGGGCCCTGTGCGTCACCGGCTTCGTGCTGGTGGCGCTGGTGCGGGTGCCGCTGGTGTATGTCCTGTTCGGCGTGGGCGGACTGGCCTGCTTGCTCACCTACCGGCGCCTGCGGCCATGAGCGCGCCGCAGATCGTCCTGAGCTGGAGCGACTGGTTCAGCCTGTTCGGCCACTACCTGATGCTATCGCTGATGTCGGTCGGCGGCGCGATCTCGACCACTTCCGAAATGCATCGCTATCTGGTGGAGCAGCACCATTGGCTGACCCAGGCGCAATTCAATAACGCCATTGCGCTGGCCCAGGCCGCGCCCGGGCCGAACGTGCTGTTCGTCGCGCTGATGGGCTGGCAGGTCGGCATGAACGCCGGCAGCACCGGCGCCGCATTCCTGGGCGTGGCGGTGACCATGCTCGGCATTTTGATTCCCTCGACCGTGCTGACCTATTTCGCCGCGCAGTGGGGGCATCGCAACCGCGATTTGCGGGCCGTGCGCGCCTTCAAGCAAGGCATGGCGCCGGTCGTCATCGCCCTGCTGCTGTCGACCAGCTGGATCCTGGGCAGCGCCAGCCAGCACTTGGCCACCGACTGGCCGCTGTGGCTGCTAACGGTGGCGAGCGGCCTGCTGATCTGGCGCACCAAACTGCATTTGCTGTGGATACTGGCCGGCGGCGCCCTGCTTGGCTGGCTGCAACTGGTTTAGTATTGCGCGACAAGGCATACTTGCGCCATCACTCACTACGTGGACCGACCGATGCTCGAACTTTTATCAGAACACGCCTGTTTCGGCGGCGTACAACGCTTTTATCGCCATGCCTCGACGGCCACCGGCCTGCCAATGCGCTTTTCCGCCTTCATCCCGGCCGTGACCTCCGGCCAGACGCTGCCGGCGCTGTTTTACCTGGCCGGCCTGACCTGCACCGAAGAGACTTTTCCGACCAAGGCCGGCGCCCAGCGCGCGGCGGCGCGCGAAGGCCTGATCCTGATCGCTCCGGACACCAGCCCGCGCGGCGCCAATATTGACGGCGAAACCGATGCCTGGGACTTCGGCGCCGGTGCGGGCTTTTATCTGGACGCAACCGAAGCGCCATGGAGCAAGCATTACCGCATGTTCAGCTACCTGCTCGAACTGCACGCGCTGGTGCTGGCCGAACTGCCCGTCAACGCCGCCAAGGTCGGCATTTTCGGACACTCGATGGGCGGCCACGGCGCCCTGGTTACGGCCCTGAAACGCCCCGACCTGTTCCGTTCGGTGTCAGCCTTTGCCCCGATCGCCGCGCCTACCCGCTGCCCGTGGGGCGAAAAAGCGTTCAGCGGCTACCTCGGCACGGACCGCGAGACCTGGAAGCAATACGACGCAAGCGAACTGATGCTGACCATGCAAGCGCCCTTCCCCGGCGGCATCCTGATCGATCAGGGCCTTGCCGACAAGTTCCTGGAACAGCAGCTGTATCCGGAAGCTTTTGAAGCGGCTTGCGCCAAAGCGCGCCAGCCGCTCGAACTGCGCCGCCATGCCGGATACGACCACGGCTATTTCTTCATTTCCACCTTCATAGACGACCATTTGCGCTTTCACCGGGCGCAGCTGGGCTAGGGCTCGCCACAGCCGGCGCGCGGGCGCGCGGGCGCGCGATCGTGATCAGATCGTGCCCGCCGCCGGGCTGCTGCGTCCGGCGTTGATGCGCGACCAGGAGCGCACGCGTACCGACAGGCACATCAGCAGCACACCGCTCATGAGCGCATACACGCCGATGAACGTGGCCAGCATGACCGCGCCGGCGCCGAGCGGAAACAGCAACGCGATCAGGCCGAACACGATGGACGCCACGCCGCTGAGCAGCAACAGCCACTCGCCGCGGATGAACTTGCGTACGCAGATGGCGATGACGATATCGAGCACGCCGCTGACGAGGGCATTGGCCCCCATCAGGAGGATCAAGGTCAGCAGGGTGATCGCCGGATTGAAGGTGGCAAGCACGCCCACGGCCAGGCTGACGAGGCCAAACACCATCAGCATCCACCAGTGCGAATCATTCCTGCGGTTCCTGACGGCCCCGAACATCCAGACCGCACCACCGAGCAGCGCAAACGCGGCGAACAAGGCCGCAAGAGTCAGCAGCGTGACGGCGGGCCACGCAATGGCAAGCACGCCGAACACGATGGCGATGGCGCCGCGCGCGGCAAGCAGCCACCAGTTCCGCAAAAGCGTTTCGTTCATGGCATCTTTCCTCCCTGCTGAATCAGACAGCGGGCGCGGGGTTTTGATCGGCGCGCAAACGCCAGGCCTGTGATAGATCAATCGTGCGTCAAAAAAAACGGCGCAAATGCGCTGCGGCGGCGTGCGCCGGGCGCGATCCGCTCCGCCTATGCGTGTGCCATAAGTATTTGACAAAAAATGTGCAACCGACGTGCGCTTCGCCTGTCGAAGCTACATGGCTATCCACCGACAATTCAAGAACCGCGTGCATGCAGGCAAGCTTCTGGCGCTGGCACTGGCGCCGTATGCCTGCCGCCCGGATGCGCTGGTGCTTGCCTTGCCGCGCGGCGGGGTTCCGGTGGGTTTTACCATCGCCAGGGCGCTTGGGCTGGCGCTCGACTTGCTGCTCGTTCGCAAGCTCGGGCTGCCCGGCTACGAAGAATTCGCCATGGGCGCGATCGCCAGCGGCGGCGTGCGCGTGCTCAACATGGAAGCCATCCGCGAACACCGCATCGGCCGCGAACAGATCGATGACGCATGCGCGCGCGAACAGCGCGAGATTGCGCGGCGCGAGCGCCAGTACCGGGGCGCGCGCGCCGAGCCCGAGCTTGCGGGCCGCACCGCCATTCTCGTCGATGACGGCCTGGCCACCGGCTCGACCATGTGCGCGGCCGTGCGCGTAGCGCGCGAGCGCGGGGCGGAGAGGATCGTCGTCGCGGTGCCGGTTGGCGCGCCGGACAGTTGCGCGGCGCTTGCCTCGCAAGTTGACGAACTGGTCTGCCTGAGCCAGCCGGCGAACTTCGGCGCGGTCGGCCGGTGGTACCGGCAATTCGAGCAAACCGGCGACGAGGAAGTACTGGACCTGCTGGCCATTGCCTGGCGCGATCAGGCGCGCGCATCCCATTCATCCACCAATGCAAGCGAACGGAGGCAATCATGAAACACATGTCCGAACACGATCTTCACCTCGGTAAATGGCTGGGCGGCGCTGCGCTTGGCGCGCTCGCCATGTACATGATGGACCCGGACCGGGGCGGCTTGCGACGCGCCCGGTCCGGAGAACGGCTGCGCGAGTTCGGCCACCAGAGCAGCGACATGCTCGGAAAGGTCGTGCACGAGGTGGGCGAGCGCATCGGCGCAAACGCCTCCGCTTCAGACCTGCTGTCGTCCGCTGGCCGGCAGGCGGCGGACGTTGCGGAGCGGCGCTCGTCGCCGCTACGGTCGCTGGGGCCGTCATCGCCACGCAATGCCGCCATGATGGGCGGCGGCACCCTTGGCCTGGCCAGCATGATGATCCGGCGCATGCCGCTCGCTGCGGTCATGGGCATCGCTGGCGTGGCATTGCTGATGCGCTCCGTCAGCAACGGTGCCTTGCCCGGGCTGGCCCGGCACCAGGGCCGGGGCGACACCACGGAGATCGAAAAAACCATCCGCATCGACGCCGCGCCCGAGCAGGTGTACGACCTGTGGGTCAACTACGAGAACTTCCCGCGCTTCATGGCCAACGTGATCGAGGTGCGCGACCTCGGCAACCGCCGCTCGCACTGGGTCGTCAAGGGACCGGCTGCCAGCGAATTCAGCTTTGATGCCGTGCTGACCGAGCAGGTACATCCACGCCGGCTGGCGTGGCGCAGCGAACCGGGGGCGGAAGTCGAGCAATCGGGATCGGTGCGCCTTGAACCGTCGCGTGGCGGCACGCTGGCCACGGTCAAGCTGTCTTATCGCCCTCCGGCCGGCGCCGTGGGCGAGGCGGTTGCGACACTGTTCGGGGCCCACCCGGCACACGAGCTTGAGGAAGACCTGGAGCGCATGAAAAACCTGCTTGAGGGCACGCCGCCCCAGAAGGGCGAACAAACGAGCGAAAACAAGAGGTTTCAATAGTGCGGGAGACGGCTGAACTATTCCACCAAGGCGGATAGCGGCTGAGGTATTCCGCTAACGCGGGTGGCGGCCCGATCTATCAGCGCGGGTGGCGGCGGAACATTTTCATTAAGGCGGGTGGCGGCTGACTGGAGCGCAACACCGCCGTAGGCGGTACGCTTTGCGCGTTCACGTCCGGCCGCGGTGAGGGCGTGCACCTTGAACGACGTCCAACATCGACGCGCGAGACACGAAAGGGCAAGAACAGATGAAAGAGGACAACGGCGCCGGGAATGCAGCGCCATTCCCGGGGAAAACCAGCCCCGATCGTTTAACGCCGCGCACCCGTCAATTGGTCAGGATCGCGCGCGCCAAACCCGGCCAGGATAGCCGATGCGCGCGCTGCCGTTGCCGGGTCGGCGGCGTCGACCATCAGCATGCATTGCCCACGCTGCACGGGCGTTGCATAGTTGCGCTCGTAGACATGCTCCTCGCTTTCGATCGGCGTATTGCCCACCAAAAAATTGCCTTCGACCGGTCCCGCTTCATCGTTATGCACCTTGAGCTCAAGGGCATCCGAACCGAAGCCGTCGGCGAGCAAGGCCGCGCGTGCCTGCTCCGCCTTCTCGAACTCATCAAACACTCCCAATACCGCATGATTGATCATTCCGCTCCCCTTCGCCTGGCTGTTCATCGGAAGAATTCGACCGGCGCGGGGCCGAACAGTTCAGTGCAGGCCCGCCACCGGCGCTCCAGCCATCGCCGCTACCGGCACCGGCGCGCTGGCGGCGCCGCCCAGCGAGCCAACCAACAGGTTGAGTTCCTCGTCGACGATAAAGCCGGCGGCCGACGATACCGTCAGCAGGATATCCGGCGCCATCGACGACGCAATCACAAACCCTTGCACATAATCCACCCCAATATCTGCCAGCGTTTGCACGGTGGCGCCGTCCTCGGCCCATTCGGCAATCGTCTTCATGCCCAGGTTGACCGCCAGCTTCACGATGGCTTCGACAATGGCCACGTCGGCCGGATGCGCATTCATATTGACGATAAAATTGCCGTCGATCTTGAGTATGTCCGCCGGCAATTCCTTGAGGTAAGAGAAGGAAGTATAGCCCGCGCCGAAATCGTCGAGCGCCACCTTGACCCCGAAATTGCGCACCTGGTCGATGAAGCGCCGCGTGTTGTTCAGGTCGTGCAAGGCGACGCTTTCGGTGATCTCCATGCACAGCCGGCTGGCCGCGTCGCGATGGCGGCGCAGGATGTCGATGGTGTCCTGGATGAAGCGTTCGTCGTTGAGCGAGGCGCCGGACAAATTCATGCACACGAACTGGGTATTGACCAGCATGTCCGCGTGGCGCTCGATCCAGCTCAGCGTGGTCGAGAGCACCCAGCGGTCGATCACGCCCATGCGCCCGCTCTTTTCGGCGGCGGCGATGATCGGCCCGGCGGCCAGCAGGCTGCCGTCCGCTTCGCGCATGCGCAGCAAGACCTCGAAGTTCATCGAGTCGTACGGCATTTTCAGCGACATGATCGGCTGCATTTCGATCACCATGCAGGCGGTCGCGTCGTTGGCCGAGAGGCGCTCGACCAGGTCCAGCTCGGCCGTGCGTTCGTGAAAGGCGGTCGAATCGCGCTCGTACACGACCAGCCCGTCGCGGTGCCCGGCCTTGGCTTCGCGGCAGGCGCGGTCGGCGGTCGACACGGCATCCTTCATCTGCATGCCCGGCTGCACTTCGATGAGCCCGATCGAGCCGCGCACGTGGAATGCCTTGTCGCCGACGCGGTATGGCGTGTTGCCGATGCGCCCGACCAGGCAGCGGCAAATCAGCGCCGCCACCCGGATCGACGTTTCCGGCATGATGATCACGAATTCGTCACCGCCCACGCGACCGATCTGTTGTTCCCCGCTGAGCACGGCGCCGATCCGTTCGCATACTTGCTTGAGGACTTCATCGCCCGCGCTGTGGCCGAACAGGTCGTTGATCAGCTTGAAGCGGTCCAGGTCGAGATAGGCCAAGGTCAGCGGCTTCATGGACGCTTTCTCGAACACGCGCTCGATGCCGCGCCGGTTGAACACCTTGGTCAGCGCATCGTTGTTGGCCATGAAGCGCAATTGCTCGGTGGCCTTGTGCTGCTCGGTCGTATCCTGCAACACGCCTTCGATCTTGCCGCGCGCCAGGGTCGCGCGGACCACGAAGCAACGCGAGCCGTCACGGTTTTCGATGCGCAGTTCGGCGTCGGCCTGATCCTGCACCAGTGCGGACAAGGTGCCCCAGACGCCGTCGGCAAAAAAGTGCTGGAAGTTCACGCCGCCCGTGACGTGGCCGTCCGCGCCGACCATCCGCTGCAAGGCCGGGTTGGCGCTGAGGAACTTCCCCTCCAGGTCCAGCGTGAACAGTCCGACCGGCATCGCCTCGTAGGCGTGCTGCAGTTCGGCCTGCGCCGCGATGCGCTGTTCGGTTTCCTGGCGCATCTGTTCGGCCACCGCCAGCGCCGCCAGCAGGCTGGACGCGAGCGCGGCGGTGACACTGTTGACCATGCCGGCCAGGTCGCGAACGCCGAGCGCGGCCGCGATGACTTCCACCAGCCCGGACATCATCGTGACCGCGAACGACGCGGCGAACCAGAACGCCACCCGCGTATGCGACCCGGACTGCGATGGCGATTGCGATGGCGATTGCGACATCAGGCTGGCCAGCCCGAGCGTCATCAACACCAGTCCATAGGCAACAAAGCCCCACATCACGGGCAGGAATATGTGGTACGGCAAGAGCACCGACAGCGCCAACAGCGGCAGGCAGCACCATTCGGCAAAGCGCAGCGGCGCACGGTAGCGCGTGGCCGCCAGACGTTCGCGGAACAGGGTCTGGTACAGGGTCAGGGTCGAGACTGCATACAGGGCAATCGTCAGGGCCCGCGACGGCAGCAGCCAGCGCTCCGGCACGATCTGGCCCAGCCACTGGATATCCCAGCCAGCCGAGAGCGCCCCCATGCGCAAGTTCAGGATCAGCCAGCCGGCCAGCAGCACGTACAGCGCCTGGCGGTTGATCAGGGCCGTGGTCAGCACGAACAAGGTCAGCACGATCATGCCGCCGTCGAGCAGGCCGGACTTGCGGTGGTACTGCTGCACCGCCACGGCGAGTTCGCCGGCCTGCCATTGCGTGGCCGACAGGCGTGCAGGGCCGATGAGCACGCTGCGGCAGAGCACGCGCGCCGGCACGTCCGCCTGCGATGGCGCGGCCCGTGCCTGTGAAAGTGTTTGGGCTTGCTTAAGCGGCGGCGCCAGGGTCAGCGCAAACCCCGCCATCAGCGGCGCCATCGCACCGGCCGAGACGGCGCGGCTGGAACTTCCCAGCGGGCGCAAAGTGTCGCTGTCCCAACAAGCAATCTCGACCATATGACGGGAAGGAAATTCGATCACGGTGCCGGCCTGCGCAGCGGATGCCATGCTGAACCAGAGAGGATCGGGCGACATGCGCGTTTCGCGATAAACAACTTCCGGCAATCCGGCCAGTTGCGTGCGCATCTGCGCGGGCGTGACCTCCGCCCCATCCTGCGCCATGACGCGGAGCGGCAGCGGCTGGCCGGCGGTTGCCCGGTATTGGTTGTTCCAGAATGCCAGCGCCACGATCGAGAGTAGCGCAATGCCCAGCGGAACGAGATAAAAGGAGAGCAGGCGCAGCAGCGCTTCGAGAGCGCGATGTACGCTGTCGGGCAGCATGCGGGACGAAGAAGTCGACATTGACATGAGCGGCATCCGGCTACACAACAAGCGCCGCCATTCGTTGCTGTTAGGCGGCAATCATGTCAAAGCATACATCGTAACCGTCACGCCGTCCCGCTTGATTTCCTACGCGGCGAGCCCAACAACAACAGCGCCCGACGCCTGCTGACCACGCGGCAAGCCATGTTTCCAAGCAGAAGGCGCCTGGCGGCCGAGATCGATGTCTGGATGGCGCGTGTTGCAAAAGAAATCGAGCAAGGGATGGCGCGCCGCTTCCCAGCGCTCCTGGCCGCTGGCGATGTCGAAGTACATGATGCGATGCGGCAGGTTGCCCACATGGCGCAGGGTCACGGGCTCCCGGCTGGCAAACACATCGGTGAACAGCAGTTGCTCGTACTGGCGGTCGATCGGCGCACGGCCGCTGACGACGGCCGTGTCGACCCCGCTCTGTTCGCAATGCTCGAAGCACGCCTTGATCAGGGCCAGCTTGACTTGGCGGCCGATGCGTCCTTCCACGATGCCGAGTCGGGTCACCTCGGCCAGGCGCTGGGTTGACAGCCACAGCGGCAGATCGACCGACGTTTCCAGATGCAGCGGCTGGCGAAAGTTGGTCTGGACGCGCGTGCTGCCGAGCGCGCTGCCATCGGCCTTCGATTCGGCCAGCAGGATCACGGTGTCGCCGTCGTAATCGGCCGCTTCGGGTTGCTCAAGCGAGCGCGCGAAATCCGGCAGGTGGCGGGCGTAGGCTGCGTGACGCACGGCCACGGCCTTGCGCAGGTCGGCCTCGGTACGCACCGGCCGCACGGTAAAGGGTAGCAGTTCGATGGCGACCGGGGCACCTACCCCGGCACGGCTGAAGACGGGTTTGGCTGCCGGCTGACGAGTATTGTTGAATACGATATTTGCCACGGTCCTGCTCCTCATTCTTGTGGGAATCGATTGATTCTCTAAGGCAATTATCAGAGTTATCATCGGATTCAAAGCTGGAAGAAGAGCCATCTTTACATCACTGTTTACGAGAAGCATTGCCTTAAATCAATATGCAACTGGTCGTACAAGGCCGACGCCCTGTATACTCAGGCCCTTTCAAGCCAAAACAGGACGTTTCCTATGAGCGCACTTCCACCCTGCCCTAAATGCAATTCAGAATTTACTTACGAAGATGGCAGCAATCTGGTCTGCCCGGAGTGTGCCCACGAATGGAGCGCGCAGGAAGGTGCAACGGCGGCCGATGACGGCCCCAAGGTTTATCGCGATGCGGCGGGAAATGTGTTGCAAGACGGCGACACTGTCACCGTAATCAAGGACTTGAAGCTCAAGGGATCTGGCGGCACCGTCAAGATGGGCACCAAAGTCAAGAACATCCGCCTGGTCGACAGCGACCACGACATCGACTGCAAGATCGACGGTTTCGGCGCCATGAGCCTGAAGTCGGAGTTCGTCAAGAAAGTATAGTGCCAGCAGGCGCCAGACGCCGCAATGTCAGACCGCCGCCCTGACAGGTTTGCGGACAAGGCGGCATCGCGAATTGTCTAGTCGCCGTCGAGGGCATTGCCGATATCATCGAGGTCGGCGACATCGCGATCACGGCCGTACTCGTCGCTCCGACGCCGTCTTCCGTACCAGATCAGCAGTATGCCGATCAGCACCAGTGGCGCACCACCGGCTTGCCACTCCCATCCCGGCCGGTCGAAGGTCATCAGCAACACCATCAAGCCTGCGATAACGCTCAGGATCCCGGTCCAGCCAAGTAGGTCATCTTTGTTCATGCGGCACTCATCATTAGCATTAACATTAACAGGATATACGGCAGGAACACCACGCCCACATCGTCACGTCGCGCCTTCAGAAAAACAGCAGCCGCGGGAACGGGTTAGCGAGATTGGCAACAGCAACAAGGAAAACCTGGCAAAACCCGGTTCTGACCTCGCGCTGCGCAGAAACTAGTCCCCGTTCATGACATCGGCGATATCGTCCTGGAAGCCATCACCGATTATATCGTCGTAGCGGTCGTCGCTACGTCGGCGGCGATTGGAGCGGTAAATCAGCAGGAGGCCGATCAGTACCAACACCGCGCCGCTCGCCGGCCAGGTCCACCCCGGCCGGTCAAACGTCAGCAGCACAATCATCAAGCCTGCAATACTGGTCAGATAACCGGTCCATTCCATCGCGGTGAACTTATTCATGCGACACTCAGCATCAGAATCAAGCCGATATACAGCAGGAACACCACGCCCGCGATGCACAACAGCGCCAGGGTTCGCCAGACAGCTTCACCACGGCTGAGCGCATAGGCGCCGCGCAGTTGCAGGAACATGTGCACCGGCGGCAGGCACACCACCACCGCCCCGGCCAGGGTGCCGAAGCCGGCATGGCCGATCGCAAATACCAGCGCGAACATGAGCGCCATGAACGACAGCGAGTACAGGGAAAACACCGCGTGGTCATACATTGTCACGCCGCGCCGCCGGAAAAACAGCAGCCACAGGAAGGGAAGCGAGATCGGCACCAGCAAGAAGGAAAACTTGGCGCCGCTGCTCTTGAGCTTATACAAGGTCAACTCGGGATTGTCGGCCGCCTGCTTGACGGCGCCATTGAAGGCTGGCCAGCTGGTTTGCACCGACAATTTGTTCGATGCCAGCGTAACGCCGCCTTTGCTGGCGATGACGCCGGTTTTATCGAATTCCTTCAGCACATTCTCGGCTGCGATCACGTCGGCCGTGGCTTCCGCCAGCGCTTCCTTGTCAGGCCGGCTGACCTCGGCAGTACGCAGCGTGGCCCGCGATGTCTCCACATCGCGCACCAACCCGGCGCGCGTTTGTGCGGTCGCTTCCGGCGAGCCGGACCGGTTCACGCCCGACTTGCCACCAGTCAGCGACGCGACAAAGAACAGAAAAAACACCAGGAACAGGAACAAGGCCAGCGGCGAGACGAAACGGGTGCGCTGGCCATCGATGTAGCGCCGCGTGAGCTGGCCCGGCCTGGCAACAAGCATGGGAATGGTGCGCCAGCCCTTGGCGTCGAAATGCAGGATGCCGTGCAGCACCTCTTCGCCCAGGTGCAGCAGCGACTTGTGAACGTGCGCGTGCTGCCCGCACTGATGGCAAAACGCGCCCGCCAACGTCGCATTGCAATTGGCGCAGCTCGTCGCGTGTTCGTGAGCACCGTGCGCGGGCATGTGCATGCTATCCACCTCGCGCGCCACCAGCGGCGCTGCGGCCAATTCCCGCGCCGCTTCCAGTTCCATCGCCATCGTTGTGTTCCCGCAGATAATATTATTTAATGCGGGCAATAATATCATTCACATCATAGCCTTGGACAACAATTTCAGGCAGCTTCGCGTGCCCGGGTTTGGATTAGCAAGACTTTGATTTCCGGCACACAGGAACCGCAATTGCCGCCTGCTTTCAGGCAGGCTGTCACTTCCGGCACCGTCTTCAGGTCGTGGCTGACGATGGCATCGCAAATCGTATTGCGGCCCACTGCGAAACAGGAACACACGGTCGGCCCGGTGTCAAGCCGCATGCCCAGAGCCTGCCCGGCCAGCAGGCCGGCGCGGTCGAGCTGCGTCAGGGACTCGCTGGCGAACAGGCTGGCCAGCCAGGCGCGCGCCGGCAGGTCGGTACGCGGCGACAGGAAGATGCACTGTTCGATGCGCTCTCCCACCACGTGCACCGCGCGGTACACCCCATCGCTGGCGTCCTCGTAATCGAGCCAGTCTGCGTCATCGGTGACGCCGAGCAGCGCACGCGCCCATGCGGCCCGGTCGCGCAACTGGCCGCGTCCCGCCATTTCGTAGCGCGCAAAGCCGCGTCCCTGCACCCGCGTCCAGTGCGCGACCTGATCGAGCGCCAGTTCGCTGCGGCTGAGGACAAACGCATGCCACGCCACCCCGAAGCGCTCCACCTGCACCGGCGTATGCTTGAATTCCGGCTCGCCCGACACTGGATCGACCACCGGGTTGACCACGGTGCCAACGCGCGCGTCGGACGCCGTCTGGCCGTTCCAGTGAATCGGCACGAACACCGACCCGCGCGCGATGCCGCCGCCGTGCTGCACGCGTGCCACCATGGCGCCCCACTGGCTCGATACGCGCGCCAGTTCCCCTTCACGCACGCCGTACAGGAGCGCATCTTGCGGATGCATGTCGATGAAGGCTTCGGCCGTATGATCGGCCAGGCGCGGGGCGCGGCCGGTGCGGCTCATGGTGTGCCACTGGTCGCGCACGCGTCCCGTGTTGAGCACCAGCGGATACTCGGGATCGACCGGGTTGGCCGGTGCGCGCGGCGCCGTGGCGATGAAGCGCGCCTTGCCGTCGGCGTGAGCAAAGCGGCGGTCCGCGAACAGGCGCGCACTGCCTTCCAGGGCGCCATCGGCGCCGCGCCGCACCGGCCACCGCACCGATTCGAGCTTGTCGTATTGCGCTGCCTGCAGGCCGCACAGCCCGGACAGGTTAAGCACGCGCCGCTGCGCGCCTTCGTTGCGGAACACGGTCAGGCGCGCATGTTCGTCGAATACCTCGTGCGCGCTGGCGAAATCGAAACCGTCGAAGCCCAGCCGCCGCGCCACATCCGCCAGGATGCGCCAGTCCGCGCGCGCTTCGCCCGGCGCCGGCAGGAAGGCGCGCTGGCGCGAAATCAGGCGCTCGGAATTGGTGACCGTGCCATCCTTTTCGCCCCAGCCCAGTGCCGGCAGCAGCACGTCGGCAAAGGCATTCGTGTCGGTGCTGGCGATAATGTCGGACACCACCACCAGCTCGCACTTTTCCAAGGCGCGCTGCACCTGATTCGCGTCCGGCATGCTCACCATCGGGTTGGTGGCGATGACCCACACCGCCTTGACAGTCCCCTCCTCGATCGCCTTGAACAGGTCGACCGCCTTCAGCCCTCCCTTGGCCGCGATACGCGGCGACGACCAGAAGGTTTGCACGGTGTCGCGGTGCTGGGGATTGTCCAGGTCCATGTGCGCGGCCAGCATGTTGGCAAGGCCGCCCACTTCACGCCCACCCATCGCATTCGGCTGGCCGGTGATCGAAAATGGCCCCATGCCCGGCTGGCCGATGCGGCCCGTGAGCAGGTGGCAGTTGATGATGCTGTTGACTTTATCGGTGCCCGCCGACGACTGGTTCACGCCTTGCGAGAACGCCGTGATGACTTTCGTGGTCGCCGCGAAGCCGCCATA
The DNA here is from genome assembly GCF_030846505.1 of Massilia pseudoviolaceinigra. Classification (NCBI taxonomy): domain Bacteria; kingdom Pseudomonadati; phylum Pseudomonadota; class Betaproteobacteria; order Burkholderiales; family Oxalobacteraceae; genus Massilia; species Massilia pseudoviolaceinigra. The sequence goes on from NZ_JAVCWL010000014.1 coordinate 113,101, forward strand.
AAAGGCCATCAGGTCGTCGGGATCGACGCGGCAGTGGCGCGCCACGGCCAGCGGATCGGCGCAATCGACCTGCGCGGCATCGAGCGCCTGTTGCAGGCCGCTGGTGTGGGCCTCGATGAAGGCGGCGTCCCGCACGCCCGTGCGCGCCAGGTAGCTGAGCAAGCCGTTGAACAGCCACACATCGGTACCGGGTTTGACCGGCAGGTGCAGGTCGGCCAGCTCGCAGGTGGCGGTGCGGCGCGGATCGATAACGACAATCCGTACTTCCGGGCGCGCTTCCTTGAGGCGCGCGATGCGCTGGAACAGGATCGGATGGCACCACGCCGTGTTCGAGCCGACCAGCACCACCATGTCGGCCAGGTCGAAGTCTTCGTAGCAGCCCGGCACCAGGTCTGCCCCGAAAGCGCGCTTGTGGCCCGCCACGGCCGACGACATGCACAGGCGCGAATTGGTGTCGATGTTGGCGCTGCCGATATACCCTTTCATCAGCTTGTTGGCCACGTAGTAGTCTTCGGTCAGCAGCTGACCGGACACATACAGCGCCACGGCGTCGGGACCGTGTTCGTCGATGATGGCGCGCAGGCCGCCGGCGACGCGCTCGAGCGCTTCATCCCAGGATGCCTGGCGCAGCACGCCGTCTTCGCGCAGGGCCGGATGCAGCAGGCGGCCTTCAAGACCGATGGTTTCGCCCAGCGCCGCCCCCTTCACGCACAGGCGGCCCCGGTTGGCCGGATGGCTGGCGTCGCCCGCGATGGCGATGGCGCCGTCGGGCAAGGGCGTGGCGGTCACGCCGCAGCCCACGCCGCAATAAGGACAGGTGCTGCGCACCGCGAGTGGTATAGGTGAGAGGTTCACGTCAGGCTCCGTTTCAGGCGGCTTGGGCGCACAAGGCTTCGCCGAACAGCAGGCGACTGCGCATGGCCGATATGTCGGTGCGGTTCTGGATCAGGCCGAAGTACCACGGGCCATCCTGCACGTCGCCGTACAGGACCGCGCCCGCAATGCGGTTCCCGGCCAGCACCAGGCGTTTGTAAATGCCGCGACGCGGATCGCGCAGCACCAGGTCTTCGCTGCCCTCGCCGCCGATAAAGTCTCCGACCGAATACAGGTCGACGCCGGTCACTTTCAGTTTGGTGGGCGTGGCCTGCTGCACGTAGCGGCGGTGGCCGTTGCGCGCCAGGTGCGCGCCGCACACCTTGGCCTGGTCCCAGATCGGGGCCACCAGGCCAAACGTGGCGCTGCGGTGCTGCACGCACTCGCCCACGGCGTAGACGCGCGGGTCGTACGTCTGCAAAGTGTCGTCCACGACGATGGCGCGCTCGCAGTGCAGGCCGGCCGATTTGGCCAGTTCGATGTTCGGGCGCACGCCGGCGGCCATGACCACCAGGTCGGCCGGGATTTCGTTGCCATCCTTGAAGCGCACGGCTTTGACGCGCGTGTCGCCCACGATCTCGCTGGTGTGCGCTTCAAGCAGGAAGCGCAGGCCTTTCAGTTCCAGCGCGGACTTGAGCAGCAGCGCCGCTGGTTTGTCGAGCTGCTGGTTCATCAGGCTGTCCATCACATGCACCACAGTGACCTGCATGCCGCGCCGCAGCAGCCCGTTGGCCGCCTCCAGCCCGAGCAGGCCGCCGCCGATGACGACCGCGTGGCCGCCGCTGCGGGCCGCTTCGAGCATCGTGTCGACATCCTGGATGTCGCGAAAACCGATCACGCCGGCCAGTTTATGGCCTGGTACCGGCACGATGAAGGGCTTGGAGCCGGTGGCTAGCAGCAGCCGGTCGTACCAGACTTCGCGCCCCGATTCCGAACGCACCATGCGCTTGCGACGGTCGATGTGCACCACCGGATCGCCCGCGTGCAGGGTGATGCCGTTGGCGGCATACCATTCGCGCGTGTGCAGCATGATGTCATCGATGTTCTTTTCGCCGGCCAGCAGCGGCGAGAGCAGGATGCGGTTGTAATTACCGTGCGGCTCAGCGCCGAACACCGTGATGTCGTACAGCTCCGGCGCCAGCTTGAGCATTTCCTCGACCGTGCGCATGCCGGCCATGCCATTGCCGATGACGACCAGCGATTGCCTGGCGACGGGCGCTGTCGTGACCTTTATCATGCGCAGACCCACACCTTGCCGTCCTCGACCCGCGCGCGGTAGCTGGGCACCGAATGTTCCGGCGCTTCCAGGCATTCACCGGTGAACAGGTCGAAGTGCTGTTTGTAGATGGGCGACGCCACCACGATGCGGTCGCCCAGGCTGCCCACCAGCCCACGCGAGAGTACCGACACGCCGCTGTTCGGATCGTAGTTCCCGATCGCGAAGACGCGCTCTTCGGCGTCAAGCACGTGGAACACGGCGACCTGTTCGCCTTTCAAGAGCGCGCACACGCCGGTGTTGGGGACGATCTCGTCGAGCGAGCAGACGGCGGTCCAGTTGGTCAGTTCGATATCGCGGTGCATGAGCTTCTCCTTAGGCGGTTTTGACGATGAGTGGAATGACGCGCTTGCGTTCTTCGACCGTGGCCGGACGAATCTGGCCGCGCTCGGGCATGAAGACCACGTTCTGGTCGGCCTGGTCGCTGTTCACAAAATGGCGGAAGCGCTGGCGCGTGGCAGGATCGTTCACGGCGTTCTTCCACTCGCAGGCGTAGGTGTCGACCACGTGCTGCATGTCCGCTTCCAGTTCGGCCGCCAGGTGCAGCTTGTCGTCGATGACGACCGACTTGAGGTAATCGAGGCCGCCTTCGAGGTTGTCGCGCCAGACGCTGGTGCGCTGCAGGCGGTCGGCCGTACGTACATAAAACATCAAAAAGCGGTCGATGTAGCGCACCACGGTTTCCTGGTCCAGGCTTGATGCGATCAGTTCCGCGTGGCGCGGCTTCATGCCGCCGTTCCCGCACACGTACAGGTTCCAGCCTTTTTCGGTGGCGATCAGGCCCACGTCCTTGCCCTGCGCTTCGGCGCATTCGCGGGTGCAGCCGGATACGCCGAATTTGATCTTGTGCGGCGTGCGCAGGCCCTTGTAGCGGTTTTCCAGCTCGATCGCGAAACCGACACTATCGGCCACGCCGTAGCGGCACCAGGTCGAGCCGACGCACGATTTGACGGTGCGCAGCGACTTGCCGTACGCATGGCCCGACTCGAAACCGGCTTCAATCAGCTCTTCCCAGATCAGGGGCAGCTGTTCGACGCGCGCGCCGAACAGGTCGACCCGCTGGCCGCCGGTGATTTTGGTGTACAAGCCATATTTTTTGGCCACCATGCCGACCGCGATCAGGCCATCGGCCGTCACTTCTCCGCCCGGCATGCGCGGCACCACCGAGTAGGTGCCATCCTTCTGGATGTTACCGAGGAAGTAATCGTTCGAATCCTGCAGGCTGGCGTGTTCGGGCTTCAGCACGAAGTCGTTCCAGGTCGACGCCAGCACGTTCGCGGCCACCGGTTTGCAGATGTCGCAGCCGCGGCCCGTGCCGTGCTGCGCCAGCAAGTCCTCGAAAGATGTGATCTTGCCGACCTTGACCAGGTGGTAGATTTCCTGGCGCGAGTAAGGGAAGTGTTCGCAGACGTGGTTATTGACGGCCATGCCCTGCTTTTTCATTTCCGCCTTCATCACCTGCGTGACCAGCGCCACGCAGCCGCCGCAGGTGGCACCGGCCTTGGTGCAGCTTTTCAGCGCGCCGATGGTGGTGGCGCCGCCGCAAACGGCCGCGCACAGGTCGCCCTTGGAGACGTCGTTGCAGGAGCAGATCTGGGCCGTGTCGGGCAAGGCATCCACGCCCAGGCCCGGGCGCGCCTTGCCGTCGCTTTGCGGCAGGATGAGGAATTCGGGCGACTCGGGCAGCTCGATTTTATTGAGCATCATCTGCAACAGGGTGCCGTATTCGCTGGCGTCGCCCACCATCACGCCGCCGAGCAGGAATTTGCCGCAGTCGGAAACGACGATCTTCTTGTACACCTGCTTGCGTTCGTCGGTGAACTGGTAGGAGCGGCTGCCCGGGCTGGCCGCGTGCGGATCGCCGATGCTGGCCACGTCCACGCCCATCAGTTTGAGCTTGGTGCTCATGTCGGCGCCGGTAAAGGCGGCGGCCTGCTCGCCCAGCAAATGGCGCGCGGCCACGCGGGCCATGTCGTAGCCCGGCGCCACCAGGCCGAACAGCTGGCCGTTCCACAGCGCGCACTCGCCGATGGCGTAGACGTCCGGGTCCGAGGTCAGGCAGCTGTTGTCGATGGCGATGCCGCCGCGGGGACCGATCGTCAGGCCGCACAGGCGCGCCAGGTCGTCGCGCGGGCGAATCCCGGCCGAGAACACGATCATGTCGGTGTCCAGATGGCTGCCGTCGGCAAAGCGCATGCGGTGCGTGCCCTCTTCGCCGTCGACGATTTCCAGCGTGTTCTTTTGGGTGTGGACGGTCACACCCAGGTCTTCGATTTTTGCGCGCAGCACGCGCGCGCCGCCATCATCGACCTGCACCGCCATCAGGCGCGGCGCGAATTCCACCACATGGGTCTGCAGCTGCATGTCGCGCAGGGCTTTGGCGCACTCCAGGCCGAGCAGCCCCCCGCCGATCACCACGCCGGTTTCCGAGCGCTTGCCGCATTCGAGCATCGCTTCCAGGTCTTCGATGGTGCGGTAGACGAAGCAGTCCTTGCGGTCCTTGCCGGCAAGCGGCGGCACGAACGGGTACGACCCGGTGGCGAACACCAGTTTGTCGTAGGCCAGCACTTCGCCGCTGCCGACGGTGACGGTTTTGGCTGCACGGTCGACGGCGACGGCTTTTGCGTTCAGCTTGAGCAGCATATTGCCGCCCTCGAAGAAGCCGGCCGGCACCAGCGACAGGTCCTCGGCCGATTTACCGGCAAAAAATTCCGACAGGTGCACGCGGTCGTAGGCGGCGCGCGGTTCTTCGCATAGAACCGTCACTTCCAACCCCGGCGCGGCGGTGGCGCCGAGCGACTCGAGGAATTTGTGGCCTACCATGCCGTGGCCGATGACGATGATCTTCATGCTGATTCTCCTTACGCGACAGCGTTATTGACGGCGACCGGACGGTCGTCCACGGCGGCGGTGAGCCTGACCGCGATGGCGCACAGCGCCGACAGCAGCACCAGGCCACTGAGGATGGTGAGTGTTTGGGCGATGTCGCCGGTGCCTTTCATGAGAAAGCCCGCCGCGACCGCGCCCACGTTGCCGCCGGCGCCGATGATGCCGGCTACGCCGCCCAGCGCCTTGCTGTCGATGAAGGGCACCAGCGCGTAGGTGGCGCCGCAAGCCATGTGGGTGAACAGGCCGAATACCAGCATGGCGATCACCGCGAAGACAACGCCGTCGGCCTTGGCGAACCACAGCAGGCCGGCGCCTTCGCCGATCATCAGCACGAACAGCAGCGTGACGCGGCTGTTGATGGTGCCGCGCATCGCCAGCTTGTCCGATACCCAGCCGCCGAGGGCACGGGCAAACAGCGCCAGCAAACCAAAGCTGCCGGCCGCCATGCCGGCTTCTTTCAGGCTCAGTTTGAAATGGTCGACGTAGTAGACGGCGGCGATGTTGTGGATGAAGATCTCGATGCCGAAGCAGGCGCCGTAGGTGACGAACAGCAGCCACACGCGGTGGTTGGCGCTGGCGGCCTTGAAGCTCTCCCAGCCGCCCTTCTTGCCGCCTTCGATGGCGATGCCGGCGGCGCGCATGTCGTCGTAGTTACCTTGCGGGCAATCCTGGGTGAATTTCCAGTACAAGCCAGCCATGACGACCATCAGCACGCCCGGCACCAGCAGGGCCACGCGCCAGCCGAGGGCTTCGCTCACGCCCAGCATCAGCAGCGCGCCGACCAGCAGTGGCATCAGCGCCTGCGCCGCGCCGCCGCCGGCATTGCCCCAGCCGGCTGCGGCTGCATTGGCGGTGCCGACGACCTTGGGGCCGAACATGACGGAGGTGTGGTACTGGGTAATGACGAAGCTCGCGCCCACGGCGCCGATGCCGAGGCGGAAGAACAGGAAGCTTTCGTAGCTTTGCGACGCCGCCACGCCGAGGACCGGGATGGCGCCGAGCAGCAGCAGGCCGGTGTAAGCCTTGCGCGGCCCGAAGCGGTCGCACATGGGGCCGACGATCAGGCGTACCAGGATCGTGATGGCGACGGCAGCGATGTTGATGTTGGCGACCTGCGCGAGGGTCAGGCCGAATTCGCCTTTGATGATGGGCATCAGCGGCGCGCAGGCGAACCAGGCGAAGAAGCAGACGAAGAAGGCCATCCAGGTCAGGTGGAAGGCGCGCATCTGCGGTGTGCTGATACTAAAGAGTTCGATGGTGTTTGCTTTGGTGGCCATTGTTTATCCCGTTAAAAACAAAAAGGCGTCCGGCCAGACCCGGTTGTCAAAAACCAGGTTGGACGGACGCCGTTGTCCTGCCGATCCGTCGTTAGATCAGCGCAAGTTGTTCAGGGGATCGCCATTGATCCGATAGGTACTGTTTAGCAAACGCCGTGCCAGGGTGGGTGCGGGGCGGGATGGGAGGGCTGAAGCAGGAAAAACAGGCGAGCGCTACATTGCGGTGCACAAATGCCCGAAAATGATGCGTGGGAGCGTGCGGCGCCTTTCCCCTGCTTTGTCGTTACGCTGCCGCCCTGTCGTCCCCCCCCCACCCCGTCGTTCCCGCGCCAAGGCGGCACTCGGCGGGAAGTCGTTTCTGGCAATGCCAGGAACGACGGGGGTGGGGGCGGACCAACGACGTGGGGGGAATAGGCCCTTACCCCGGATGAATCCGAAACGACTGCGCATACCCCTGCGGATCGCTGCCATCCCACTCCACGCCGTCGATCAGCGTGGAGCTGCGCATCGGCGACGATGGCACCGAAGTCCCTGTCATTTCCGCTGCGCCGCGGTATAAATCGATCCGGTTGACTGCCTGCGCCTGCCCCAGGTAATCCGGTTCATCCCTGAGCAAGCCCCAGCGCCGCTGCTGCGTCATGAACCACATCCCATCGGACAGATACGGGAAATTCACCTCGCCGTCGCCATGAAAACTCAGCGCCTTTTCATCCATCCACTGGCTGCCGGCGCCATTGTCATACTGCCCCATCAGACGCGCTTCGATGGCTTCCCGGCCCGTATTGAGATACGCCGACCTGGCCAGCACCGTCGCCGTCTGCTCCTTGTTGGCCTTCGAGGCCTCGATCCAGCGGCTGGCATCGAGTACCGCCGCGATCATCGCGCGGCAAGTGCCCGGATCGCTCCCCGCAAACGCCGCCGTCGTTCCCAGCACCTTGCCCGGATGATCGGGCCAGATCCGCTGGCTGGTCACCGCCGTCACCCCAACACCGTCGTCGATGGCGCGCTGGCCCCACGGCTCGCCGGCGCAGAAACCATCGATCATCCCGGCGCGCAGGCTGCCCACCATCTGGGCCGGCGGTACCGTCAGCGCGCGTGCGTGGCGCAGCGGGTCGATCCCGTGCGCCGCCAGCCAGTAATACAGCAGCATTGCGTGATTGCCGGTCGGGAAAGTGTGGGCGAAGGTATAGACGCGCGGTGCCTCCCGCATGCGCCGCGCCAGGCTCGGCCCATCCACTACGCCCTGCTCCGCCAGCGCGCGCGACAGCGTCACGGCCTGGCCGTTGCGGCTCAGGTTCATCAGCACGGCCATCGCCTGCTGCTGGCAGCCGATGCCCAACTGTACCCCGTACATCAGCCCGTACAGCACGTGGGCGGCGTCGAGCGCGCCCGAGCCCAGCTTGTCGCGCACGTTCGCCCACGAGGTTTCGCGGCTGAGCACGATCCTGATGCCATATTGGCGGTCGAAACCGCACTCGGCCGCCATCACCAGCGAGGCGCAGTCGGTCAGCGGCATGAAGCCGATCCTGACCGTGCGCAATTGCTTCACATTTATCTCTGCCATACAACTCCTTGCTTTCCTGTAGCTACGCGGCGGCTCAACCGAGCAGATCCTCGACATCGAGGATGCGCTGGGCAATCTCCGCCAGCTTCAGATTCTTGTTCATCGCCATGCTGCGCAGTTTCTGGTACGCCTGGTCTTCGGTCAGCCGGTGATGGGTCATCAGGATGCCCTTGGCGCGGTCGATCACCTTGCGTTCGGCCAGCTTGTGACGCGTCTCGCTCAGCTCGGCCAGCAGCTTCTGCTCCTGGCGGAAGCGCGCCAGCGCCACGTTCAGCACCGGTTTGATGCGCTCGGACTGCAGGCCCGCCACGATGTAGGCCGACACGCCCGCAGCCATGGCCGCGTCCATGCTGGTGGTGGTGTCGTCCTCGGTGAACAGCACAATCGGGCGGCGCTCGTCGCGGGTGGCGATGACGATGTGTTCGAGCACGTCGCGCGCATCCGATTCGGCATCGATGATGATCATGTCGGGTTGAAGTTGAGCGATCCTTTCGGGCAAGTAGATATCGGCGGGCAGCGACGCGACGATGTCGTAGCCCGATTCGAGCAGGCCGATGCGTAGCGCGTTGCCGCGCCTGACCTGGACGGCCAGGGCGGCGTCGTGCTCGCCGCCTTCCGGCACGATCGTATTGACGACGACAATGCGCAGCTTGCGTGGGGGATGCGCGGGGCTTTTGGACATATTGTTGGTTGAGAGTGTGGCCATGTTCTTACAAGACAAGCAAGATATGCGCCAACACGAGAGTCTGCTAGAAGGGCGGCGCGAACCGCATGGTGGAGCGGGAACAGTTGCGCTTCCTCGCCAGGCTGGGATACATTGCTGTTTTTATATCTGAAAGCCGACCATGCGCATGCGCTCTTCCCTTCTTGGCGGCCTGTTCCTGGCCGCCGCCTTGCTGGCGCCCGGACTGGCCGCAGCCGACCCGACCATCATCTATCTGGTGCGGCATGGCGAAAAGGCAGCAGTGGAGAAAGATCCGGAGCTGACCACCCAGGGCAAGGCGCGCGCACGCAATATCGCCGCCATCCTCAAGTCGACCGGCATCGCGCATGTTTACAGCAGCACGGCGCAGCGTACACGCCAGACCGCCCAGCCGCTCGCCACCGACTTGGGATTACAGGTGCAGGTGTACGATCCCGCGCAAAGCGCCAACCTGGTCGCGCAGGTCAAGGCGGCGGGCGGTACGGCCTTGGTGGTGGGCCATTCCAATACCGTGCCCGAACTGGTGCGCTTGTTCGGCGGCAAGCCAGGTAGCGATATCGGGGATGATGAATTCGACCGGCTATATCAGCTCATCGTCGACAAGGATGGCAGCGTGACGACGGTATTGCTGCATTCCGTGGCGCCTTGACGAATTGTACGACGCTGCCGTTAGCGGATACGAGCATGACCGCGTGTTCCGGGTGGCGCTTTCGACGTCGCGCGGCTGCGACAGCCAGCGGGATGCGCCTTGCACCGGTACCGCCGCCACCAACCCGCTTATTTGCCAATACTTGAGCAGTCCGAGAGCTTGAGCGGGATGACCAGCTTCTTCTGCCGTTCCGGTTAATGCGCGCTAACGTAGCCGGGCGGCTCGCTCGGCGCCTGGCTCAGGAGCGTTTTCATCATCGCCGCCTCCTGCACCGGACTGCGGCCGAAAAAGCGCTTGAATTCGCGGCTGAACTGCGAACTGCTTTCATAGCCGACCCGGTTCGAGGCGGACGAGGCGCTCATGCCCTCCTGCACCATCAACAGCCTTGCCTTGTGCAGGCGCGTGCTCTTGAGATACTGGATCGGCGAGGTTTGCGTCACCGCCTTGAAATTGGCGTGGAAGGCCGCCACGCTCATGCCTGCCTCATGCGCCAGTGTCGGCACATCCAGCTCGCCGCTGAAACCCGCATGGATGCGGCGCAGCGCCTTGCCGATCTTGCCGAACTGGCTGTGCTGGGTCAGGGCCGCACGCACGGCGCCGCCCTGCTCCCCAGTCAGCACGCGATACAGAATTTCGCGCAGGATGCCCGGCCCCAGTACGCGCGCTTCCACCGGGCACAACAGCACTTCGAGCAGGCGCAGCACGGCGTCACCCATGGCGTCGTCCATCGCGGTCGAGCACATGCTGACCGGCGTGCTGTGGGCTGACGGCGCGGGGCCGAGCGCCAGCGCGAGCTCGGCGGCAACTGCGAGGTCGATGTGCATCTTGAGCGCCAGCAACGGCTCGGCTTCGCTGGCGTCGGTCTCGCTCTCGAAAGGCAACGGTACCGACAGCACCAGAAACTGCTGGGCATCGTAAATGAAACTCTGCTCGCCCAGATACCCCCGCTTGCGTCCCTGGCAGACGATCACGATGCACGGCTCGTACAGCACCGGCACGCGCGCCATCGCCCGGTTCGCGCGCATGAAGCGCACGTCGTCGAGCGCGGACGCGGTGTAGCCCTCGGATGGCGCCAGCCTGCCCAGCAAGGCGATCATGCGGTCTTGTCTGCTCGGCGGTATTGGCATCGGCTCCTCTGTGACGGGTTCTGCAGCCACCAGTGTAAGCCGCAAAACGCCGGTGCGCCAAGATCCAATCCTCGCGCAGGCTTGCCTGATTCTCTTGCGAGGCCGCCAGGGCGCATGCCGATGCAGCAAATTGGTGCATGCCCCACTGCCCGCGCGCTGCGTGCTGCCGTCCCCTGCTGGCCGGCACCGATGGCGACGCATCCATGATGGCACCGACATCGCCAGCGGCAGCGACACCACGGGTGCCGCACGTCTCGCGCACGCCTGCCGCCCCGCGCCAGCGCGGCACGCACTGCCTCGCCCGCCCGCGCTGTTGGCAAGCCCGCGACGGCGTAGGCGTGAGCCCGGCCCCATGCCTCCCACCTTGAATGCACCTGCCACCGCTAATCGCGATGTCCGGATGCGTGCTCCTGCTTCCTGGCGCCCGCGTCTAGTGGGCCATCCAGAGCGGCAATGTCGACGACCGGAGCAAGGTCCTGGTCGCGCCGCCAAGCAAGACTTCGCGAAAGCGCGAGCGGCCGTAAGCGCCCATCACGATCAGGTCGGCGCCCGCCTCGCCCGCCGCCGCCAGCAGCGCCCGCCCCGGGTCCGCGTGACTGTCGACTTCACGCACGTTGACCCGGATGGCGTGCCGCGCCAGATACAAGGCAAGGTCGGCGCCCGGTGTCGCACCGTGCAGGTCGCCCTGCGCCCGCGCATCGGCTACCACAATGTCGACCTGGCGCGCGCGTTGCATCAGCGGAATCGCACTGGCGATCGCACGGCTGGCCGGGGCGCTGCCGTTCCAGCCGACCACAATCCGCTGCCCCAGCGGCGGTCCAACGAACGCGTCCTTCAACCCCGCGGGCACCACCAACACCGGTTTGGCGGAGTTGAGCAGGACGTACTCGGGAAAATCGGCGCGCATGCCCGGCATGGGATGTGCGGCATCGTGCTGCCCGATCACGACCAGATCGCAATAGCGCGCCTGCAGGCTCATACCCAGCCCGATTTCTTCCTCCAGCCGGCGCCGTTCGACCGAGAGCACACCCTGCGCGTTAGCCCGCTGCTCAAAGGCATCGAGCGCGCAGTCGGCCAGACGGCGCAACTCATCCAGCGGGGCCTGCACCGGCGGCAGGCTGGGATCGAGCCCGCTCAGCGCGAGCAGGCGCGGCGGCAGGTTGGTCAGCGCGCTGCCGATCAGATGCGCATTGTGCTCGATGGCCAGCCGGGCCGCGGCGTCAATACGCACAGCGGCCTGGGGCGACTCGTCGACATGCACCACGATCGTTTTGTACTCCATGTTGGCCTCCTTTCTGACTCCGTTGCGACCGGTCGCGCCCGACAGGCAGCGCATCACCCGGCACGCCGCAAGTCCAGCAACAGTACCGAGCGTGGGCCATGTCTCGAACAGACGAACTCCCGCAGCGCCGGGCAAGCACCGCACAAACCAGACTAGCCTTGTGCGCTCACCTCAATTTGCGCGATGTCAAACGCGTTCGCCCGATTAAATGGAACTTATCCGGGTCCGCGTAACACGCCATGGGCCGTCAGAACACATGCCGCACGCCCAGGTTGAAGGCGCTGTCGCCGCTGCCTGGTTCCGTATTGTTACCGACGGTGTAGCCAGCGCCGCGCTTGTTCTTGATGCGCGCATACGCCGTGTACAGGCTGGTGCGCCGCGACAGCGCATGGCCCAGCCCCACGCCCCACTGATGCGCATCCTGGTTGTACGCTGTCCGGTCGTTCTTGCGGATATACGATGCCATCAGCGTGGTCATGCCGAACGGGACCGAGGCTCCCAGCAGCATGTCGCGGCTGTCGGTCGAGGCGGTGGGACGCACGCCCCCATACGGATTGCCGCTGTTGGGCAGCAGCGCGCTGTTGGTACCCTTGTCCACGCCATAGGCGGCGTATGCCCGGGCGACGCCAAAGTCGTAGTTGGCCGCCAGCAGCGTGTTGCGCCCGATGTCGCGGTCGGCGGCAGGCAGCGGCGGCAACGAAGCCGCGCCGGCCGCCGTGGTGACGTCATTGTTGCGGTGGTTGTAGGCCAGGCGCGCATTGAGCCCGCCCTGGCTATAACCGAGGGACAATCCGAACTGGCGTCCGGCCGTGCTGCTGCCGGGCTGCTCGCCGAGCGCGTAGGACACCTCCCCCGTCACGCCCATGATTTCCGGCATCGAATAGACGATGGCGTTGCTGGAGCCCGTATTCTGGCCGCCGGCAGGGAACAGGTTCTTGGCAGTGCCCGCGTAGCCGCCGCCGAACGGGTCCGCCACGCCGGTCAGCGCATTATAGTAAGGCGTGTACTGGCGCCCCAGGGTCAGCCCGCCATACTCCCGATGACGCGCCCCCACGTAAGCCTGGCGGTGGAACAGCGCCCCGGCGGCCTCCTGCTCGCCCGTGTCGATCCGCGCGCCCGCTTCCAGCAGGAAGTTGGCGCTCCAGCCGTACCCGAGGTCTTCCGATCCGCGGAACCCGATGCGTGTCGCCGAGCCGACACCACTGCTGACCCGCGTGAGGTTGCCCCCGGCGCCGCCCTGCTCGCGCACGAGGCCGGCGTCGACAACGCCGTAAATGGTCACGGACGACTGCGCACATGCCCAGCCGCTTAGCGAACCAAGCACGGCTGCTCCTGCAAATGAGATGAGTAGTTTCATTATCTGTTTCCCCCGTTTGATGCTGCGTTTCTCCAATGACGGCTCCACCGGCATCAAACTCATCTGCATGGACGATGCAGGCACGGTAAGATCGCCGTCATGGATAATTTAAGTCACTCGTTGGTTGGACTGGCCGTTGGCGAACTGGTTCACCGTACTTTGCCCGCGGAAGCCGATCCGGCCCACCAGCGCACCCGGCGCCGCCTGATGCTCGTGTCGTGCTGGGCTGCCAGCAACTTTCCCGACCTCGACCTGGTGCTCACCGGGCTCCTGCCCCAGCCGCTGGGCTACCTGCTGCATCACCGCGGCCACACCCATACGCTGCTGTACGAAGTGCCGCAGGCGCTGCTGCTGATCGCGCTGCTGTGGATGCTGTGGCCCGGTGCGCGCGCCCTGCTGCGCACCAGCAAACCGGCCCGCGCCGGCCTGCTCGCGGCCATCGGCGCCGGCTTCCTGCTGCATCTGGGAATGGATGCGCTGAACTCGTACGGCGTGCATCCGCTTTATCCGTTCGATGCACGCTGGTTCTACGGCGACGCGGTCTTCATCCTCGAACCGGTGTTCTGGGTGGCCGGCGCCGTGCCGCTGGCGATGACGCTGGGCAGCCGCGTCTGGCGCGGGCTGCTGCTGGGCACTCTGGCCGCCGTGCTCGGCTACTTCACCATGCGCGGCTATCTGCACTGGGGTTCGCTCACGGCACTGCTGGCCTTCGGTGCCGTGCTGGCCATGCTGCAGCAGCGCGCCGGCAAGAGCGGCAAGCTGGCCTTGTGCGCCGCGCTGCTGGGCGGCGTCGGCTTCGTGGCGATCCAGGGCGCGGCGATGCAGCGCGGCAAAACCATCGTGGCCGACCACCTGCGCCAGCTCGATCCGGCCAGCACCCTGCTCGACACCGCCATGACAGCATTCCCCACCAACCCGGCATGCTGGATTTTCGTGTCGGCCGAACGGGATGCCGTCGCCGGCACCTACCGGTTGCGGCGCGGCATGGTCAGCGTGGCGCCAAGCGTGCTCGCGCTCGATGCCTGTCCGGCGGCCCTTGCCGAAGGCATACGGCCGCTCAAAGCGCAGCTCGTCGTCAACTGGAGCGAGGAAGCGTCGCTGGCCCGCTTGCGCAAACTTCAGACCAGCAACTGCCGCTTCGATGCCTGGCTGCGCTTCGCGCGCATGCCCGCGCTGGGTCCGGATAATGCGTCTGACGCGCGCTTCAGCAACACCCCGGCGGGCAACTTCACCACCTTGCCTATCGATCACGCCAATGGCCAGCCCTGCCCCGCCGGCGCGCCGACCTGGGGCTACCCGCGCGCGGACCTGCTGTAGCGCGGGACCGTGCTATGCTGTTTCCAAGCTAATCACCGCCGGATATCCCCGTGACAACACAGCGGTTTTCCCACATGGTCGGGCCGCGCACCTATGCGTTTCGCGACCTCAAGGACTTGATGGCACGCGCCTCGCCGGCCCGCGCCGGCGACCTGCTGGCGGGCGTGGCCGCTGCCAGCGCCGAAGAACGGGTGGCCGCCCAGATGGCGCTGGCCGACCTGCCGCTGCGCACTATCCTCGACAATCCCCTGATCCCCTACGAAGACGATGAAGTCACGCGCCTGATCGTCGACAGCCACGATGCCGCCGCATTCGCGCCCATCGCGCACCTGACCGTCGGCGAGCTGCGCAACTGGCTGCTGAGCGACGCGGCCGACAGCCCCACCCTGGCTGCCGTCGCGCCAGGCATCACGCCAGAAATGGCGGCCGCGGTATCAAAAGTCATGCGCATCCAGGACCTGGTGCTGGTGGCGCGCAAATGCCGCGTGGTCACGGCCTTTCGCAATACGCTCGGCCTGGAAGGCCGCATGGCCACGCGCCTGCAGCCAAACCACCCGACCGACGACGCCACCGGCATCGCGGCCAGCATGCTCGACGGCCTCATGTACGGCAGCGGCGATGCCGTGATCGGCATCAACCCGGCCACCGACAACGTGGCCCAGGTCGTCACGTTGGTGGGCATGCTCGACGCCGTCATCGCCCGGTACCAGATTCCCACTCAATCCTGCGTGCTGACCCACGTCACCAACACCATCGAGGCGATCAACCGCAGCGCCCCGGTCGACCTGGTGTTCCAGTCGGTGGCCGGAACCGAGGCCGCCAACCGCGGCTTCGGCATCGACCTGGCGCTGCTGGCCGAAGCGCGCAGCGCCGCCCTGTCGCTGGGACGCGGCACGGTCGGCGACAACGTCATGTATTTTGAAACCGGCCAAGGCAGCGCGCTATCGGCCAATGCCCACCACGGGGTCGACCAGCAGAGCTGCGAAGCGCGTGCCTACGCGGTGGCGCGCGCGTTCAAGCCGCTGCTGGTGAACTCGGTGGTTGGTTTCATCGGCCCGGAATACCTGTACGACGGCAAGCAGATCATCCGTGCCGGGCTGGAAGACCACTTCTGCGCCAAGCTGCTCGGCTTGCCGATGGGCTGCGACGTTTGCTACACCAACCATGCCGAAGCCGACCAGGACGACATGGACGTGCTGCTGACCATGCTCGGCGCGGCCGGCTGCAATTTCGTGATGGGCGTGCCGGGGTCGGACGACATCATGCTCAACTACCAGAGCACGTCCTTTCACGACGCCTTGTACGCACGACGTGTGCTGGGCCTGCGTGCCGCACCCGAATTCGAAGCCTGGCTGCACCGCATGCAGATCTTTTGCGGCGATGGCGCCGCGCAACTGCCGGACGCCCTGGCGCCGGCCTTTCAGCAAGCCTTGCTGCGCTTATGAACCAACCCAAACATGTGCTGTCCAACCCCTGGCAGGCCTTGCGCGGACTGACCCAGGCGCGCATCGCGCTCGGGCGCAGCGGCGTGAGCGTGCCGACGTCGGCGCAGCTCGATTTCCAGCTGGCGCACGCCCGCGCGCGCGACGCGGTGCACATGGCGCTCGATACCGGTGCGCTGGCGGCGGCATTGTCCGCAAACGGGCACGCCTGCGTTGCCGTGCACAGTGCCTGCCCGGACCGCGCCACCTACCTGCAGCGTCCGGACCTGGGTCGCGTGCTCGATGCCCCGTCGCGTGCCGCCTTGATGGCCGCGGCGCCGGCGTCGTGCGACCTGGCGCTGGTCATTGGCGATGGCTTGTCGGCCCTGGCCATCGCGCAGAACGCGCAAGCGTTCCTGGCGGTGCTGCTGGCGCGCTTGCAAGAGGAGCAATGGAGCGTGGGACCGGTTGTCATTGCCAGCCAGGCACGCGTGGCCATCGGTGACGAGATCGGGCAATTGCTGAACGCACGCGCGGTAGCCGTGCTGATCGGCGAACGGCCCGGCCTCAGTTCGCCGGACAGCATGGGCATCTACATGAGCTGGGCGCCGCGCGTGGGCTTGACCGATGCCGACCGTAACTGCATTTCCAATGTGCGGCCGGCCGGGCTGGGCTATGAGGAGGCGGCGTACCGATTGCATTACCTGCTCACGCACGCGCGCCAGCGCGGGATGTCGGGAGTGTTGCTCAAGGATGATACGGTGGCCGATGCTGGTGCGCTGACAGCGGAAAAAGGGAATTTTTTGCTGCGCTGAGGGCGTCGAAGGCAGCGTATCTGGCAACGCAGCCTTCGCAGAAAGACCTAACGCCGCGCGCAGACCAGCCGCTGGCCCACGTTGAACTTGAGGATCATCTTGTCACGCGACAGTTCTTCCATCCGCATGGTATCGGCCACGTTCGCAAACTGAATTCCCAGCTGGCCGTCGCGGTACATCCAGCGGCCGGGCGAGACGCGGTTTTCATAGCGCATTTCCAGCGTGCGGTCGTCATGGAAGGAAATCAGCACCGAGGTACCGCCGATCGTATCGTGGCAATGCCACTGGCCCACCACCATGTCGCCATTGCGCGCGCTCTGGGCCGGGTCGCTCTGGGCGCGTTCCGCGCTCATCTTGCCGATCAGCCCCCCACCGCTGCGCGTACGCATGCTGCCGATCCATTCGGCCGGCGCGGCAAAATTCAGATTCTGTCCCGTGCGCATCTGGAAGGTGACGATTCCGACCAGCCGGCCCGCACTGTCGAACAGCCCGCCACCGCTCGACCCGGGCGAGACCGGGGCCGTGGTCTGGATCAGCGTGCCGCCATCAAGCGGACGCAGCGACGACACGATGCCGTCGCTGATCGTCAGATCGAGCCCGTGCGGAGCGCCAATGGCAATCACGCGCTGGCCGGTGCGCACGTCGCTCGACGCGCCGATCACCACGGCCGGGGCATTAAGGCCCTTGACAGAGAGCTTGCACAGGTCGCGTTCTTCGTCGGCCACGGCGACGGTCGCTTCGTAGCTGTCCTGCCCCAGCTTGACCTGGAGGCGCGTGCCTGCCAGCGCCACATGGCAGTTGGTAATGATCGCGTCGCCGCCGAGTGCCACGCCGCTGCCGGTGCCGGTCTGGGTGCCGCCCCTGTACATATTAATACGCGCCACATACGGCGACAGTTTGGCGAACAGCTCTTCCATGCCCATCGCGCCGGACGAGCCGCCAGCGGGCGCTTGCACGGCCTGGGGCTGGTTGGCAAATGGATCGGCGCGCGCGCCGCTGTCCTGCATCAGCACCGGCGTCGCGCCTTGGTTCGCGCCTTGGTTCGCGCCTTGAGTGGCCATGACCGGCGCAGGTGCCGGCGGGCGGCCCTTGGCAAAATACACCAGCCCGGCCACGAGCAGGCCTGCGGCCAGGCCATAGCGCCAGTCGAGGCTGAAACCTTCCTGCCTGGGCGCCGGCTCGACGCTGCGCGTCAGCGGCGGCGCGATCTGGCTGCGGTCGTACATGGCGCGCTTGTCGGTATTCGACAGCACGGCATAGGCTTCGCGCACCAGGACCCAGTCGTTGCGGTCGTACGAACCACTCTGGAACGCCGCATGCAAGCGCGCGTACGCGGCAGCGATCTCTTCAGAAGTGGCGAGGGGATCGACACCCAGAATGGTGTACAGCGTTCGTTTCATGTGCAGCGTCTCCGACGGAAACGTCGATGATAGCGTAAATATCATCCATCAACATAGCCCCGAGGAAATATTGCTTTTTCTTCGTCGCCGCCGCGAGACAGCGGGCATCACATGCCCGCTGTCCATTTTCTTATTCGCGCTGGAGCGGCGGCGCACCGGAATCGGGTTCAGGCGGCGGCGCGGGTGGCGGCATTGGTAGCGGCAAGGGCAGCTGGCCGGACGATGGATCGGCGCGATCACCCGTCATCGGTTCTTCTCCCTCCTCTTCCATGTCATCCGGGTCGGTCGGCGGCGGCGGCGGTGGCGGCACGCCTTCTTGCTGCATTTCGCCCGCTTCTTCGCTGATATCGCCCGGATCTTCTTCCTGCACCACCGGCGCCGGGCGTCGTCCGCCGGCGAACACCGCGGCGGCATCGACCTTTCCATCGGCAATGGCCGCCTTGAAGAAGTCGCCGACTACCAGGATTGCGTTGTGGCCGCCCTGCCCCCAGTAATTGCTGCGCATGGTAACGCGATTGTCGTTGAAGCCCACCCAGGCGCCGGCCACCAGTTTGGGGTGCATCATGATGAACCAGCCGTCGGCATTATTCTGGGTGGTGCCCGTCTTGCCGGCAACGTCGCCATTGATGCCGAAGCGATAGCGGATGGCCGTGCCCGTGCCGCGGTTGATCACACCGCGCATCATGTCGATCAGGCTGGCCGCATTCTCCGCCGTCATCGCCTGCTCCGACACCGGATCGCCAAAATGCGCCACCACCTTGCCCGCCCGGTCCGTGATTTTCGTGACGAACACGGGTTTGCGGTATTGGCCCTGGGCGGCGATGCTGCTGTAGGCGTTGACCATTTCCAGCAGGGTCACGGGACTGGTGCCCAGCGCCAGCGACGGTACCTTTTCAAGCTTGCTCTCGCGGATGCCGAGGTCGCGCGCCAGTTTGATGATGCCGGGCAGCCCGACATCCTGCATCACCTGGGCCGTGATGGTGTTTTTGGAAAACACCAGGCCATCGTGCATGGTCATCTGGTTACCGCTCGAACCGCTCATGTCGGTCGGGCGCCAGATGGTGCCGTCGCCCGCCTTGATATTCATCACCGCGTCGCGGTACGGACGGTTCGGCGCGAAACCTTTTTCCAGCGCGGCGCCGTAGACGATCGGCTTGAAGGTCGAGCCGGGCTGGCGCGCGGCCTGCACCACGTGGTCGTACTGTTCTTTATGAAAGTCGCGGCTGCCGATCCACGCCTTGATGTGACCGCTGTCCGGGTCCATCGCCACGAAGCCGGTCTCCAGGCGCGTCTTGGCGGCGCGCAAGCGGGCGATGAAGGCGCGGTCCGACTTGAGCCGCTTGAGCGCCACCAGTCCGGTGTCGCCGCTTTCGATGGCTTTTTTGTACTCGGGCGTTTCGCGGATGAAGGCGTTGACCAGCGTCCCTTTGGAACGCCAGAAATGTTCGAACGGCGTGATCGATCCGTGCATGCCCGCGTAGGCCCCGGCCGAGCCGGACCCGCCGCTGTCGGGCTGTGACCATTCGACGTCGGCAATAATCTGCAAGGCATTGCCCTGGCGCTCGACGGCCTTCATGGCCGCTTCCTGCAGGGCGTAATCGAGCGTGGTGTGCACCACCAGGCCATCGCTCTGCACGTTGTAGTCGTTCTTGTCGGCCCATTCGATCAGCCATTTGCGCACGTAGGCGGTGAAGTGGGTGTCGGTCGGGCTGCGCTCGGCCTGGCGCGAAAAGGAGACGCGCAGCGGCTTCTTGCGCAAACTGTCGTAGCGCTTCTCGTCGAGCATGCCGTGCTTGCGCATCTGGGCCAGCACCACGTTGCGGCGCTGCACCGAGCGCTGGGGATTACTCACCGGATTGTAGTAGTTGGTGCCCTTGAGCATGCCCACCAGCGTGGCGCTTTCCAGAATGTCGAGCTTGGCGGCGGTGGTGTCGAAATATGTGCGCGCCGCCATTTCGATGCCGAAGGTGTTGTACAAGAAGGGCACCGTGTTCAGGTAGGCTTCCAGGATCTCGTCCTTGCTGTAGGCCGCTTCGATTTTGACTGCCGTAATCATTTCCTTAAGCTTGCGGTTGAGGGTGCGCGAGCGGCCTATCTCTTCCGGAAACATATTGCGCGCCAGTTGCTGGCTGATGGTCGAGCCGCCCTGGGGGTCGCCGCCGATCGTGTACACAACCGACGCCAGGGTGCGCTTGTAATCGATACCGTGGTGGTCCTTGAAGCGATGGTCTTCGGTGGCGATCAGCGCGGCGATCATGTGGGGTGAAATCTGCGCCAGGGTCACGCGTTCCTGCAAGCCCTCTTCAAAGCTGGCCAGTTCCTTGCCGTCGGCCGAGACCAGGATCGACGCCTTGGCGGCGCGCGCCTGCTTCAGGTCGGCTACGCCGGGGGTGAAAGGGATCAGGATCAGCACCCACACCAGCAGCAGCGCCACGGGTGCGGCAATACACCACAGCAGCGTCAGTCCGATGCGTTTATACACCGGCTGCGCCATCAGATACGCGCGGCCGCGGCCAAGTTGCTCGCCAGCGGCGCGCAGGCCCTGCTTCAGCCGTCCTGCCAGATTGCGTTCTTCACCCACTGTTATTTCCTTGCTTAATAGTCATTAACTTGCCTGACAGTATATCCGAGGGGACGGGGCCGCACGCATCGATTGGAGGGGCCGACATGCACGAGCATGGTTCCTGATAGGCCGAGGTGGTTTTGTCCTACGCGAAGGTTGCCAGTGCGCCTACTCCCCGCACGACTGAGGCCGCCTATCATGACCTTTCTGCTACAAAACAGGCAGCCAGGAAATATCCCAGCCACCCGGTAGCGCATTAGTTACCATAGAAAATATCAGGAGCAATATTATGAGAACCTCATCGTCGACCACCCGTACTACGTCAAAGGCAGTCCCAGGCGGCCAGGAAGCCCAGGATGCGATTGCGCTGCTGATTGAAGACCACGAGAACGTCAAGCAGATGTTCGAACTCTTTGAAGGCCTGGGCGACCGTGCTCATGCAACCAAGAAAAAACTGTCCATGCAAATCTGCGCCGAGCTGACCAAGCACGCGACGGCCGAAGAAGAAATTTTCTACCCAGCAGTGCGCGCCGCGACCAAGAAGAATGAAGATCTGGTGGACGAAGCAACTGTCGAGCACGCATCAGCCAAAGACCTGATCGCACAGATCATGGAAATGGAAGCGACCGAAGAGCTGTTCGATGCAAAGGTGAAAGTGCTGTCCGAGATGATCGAGCATCACGTCGAGGAAGAAGAAAACGAAATGTTTCCGATGGCGCGCAATGCCGGCCTGGATCTGGAAGCGCTGGGGCAGCAGATTGCCGAGCGCAAGGCGCAGATCACGGTGTAAGTCGGATTCACCCCGCTGAGGCGGGTTAGCACACGGCTCCTCCATAGCCCGCTGGCGCAAGCGCGGGTTGTCGGGGAATCGTTTGCGTTGTAGCCTTCGTGCCGAGTGCCGCCCTCGCGCTAACGGCATTGCAGATGCACAGAAAAAAAGCGCGCCGGATCGTTCTCCGGCGCGCCTCAAACCACCCTACTCCGCGTTCATCTGCAGCCAGTTCATGTTCCAGCCGCCAACGCGCGCGTAAATCGCCAAGTCCTGCTGACCGGCTTCCAGATAAGCCCGCCCCGTCACCGTCTGCCAGTTCTGCCATCCACCGGTATTGGGCACGGTCACCGCCGCCAGGTCGCTGCCGCTCTTGCTCAATGCGAATTGCCCACCGTTGTAGATACTGGCAACCCGGAATTGCAGCCTGTACCACCCGGCCTTGGGCACATTGACCGGATAGCTCATCCAGTCATTGTTATCGATATTGCTCACATTAAAGCCGCCGCCCGCGTCGGTTGTCGTTTCCATGCGCATGCCGCTGTGCGTGGTAAACATTTCCGCCTCGATGCGCGCACCCACTTCCGGCTTCCAATTCATCCAGTACGCGATGCTTTCATTGCGCACCAGCGGCTGCGTGGCGAAAGCGCGGAAATAGCTTTCGATCTGCGCGCTCGACGCCGTGCTGACGTTCAGGCTTCCCATCGCGCCGCCATTGCTGCTGTTGGTCACCATGCCCCACCCCCAGGCATTGGTATCGCCATTCGAGCCGCCGTAGGTCACGTTCTTGTACGCCCAGTTGGTCGCCGCCCAGCCGTACATATTGTAGGCATCGTAGGTCTTGCGGGTAATCTGTCCGCCGTAGCTGCCCAGCAAAGTCCAGGGCTGGAATTCGCCGATCAGGAAGGGCGTGTTCAAGCCGGTGAGCTTGGCGTTCCAGTCGCAGCTCTCGCCCGTGCCGTTGGGATTGCAGTGCAGCCAGTTGGCGTGCATATTGGCCTGGTTGGCGGCGCCCTGCACTTCGTTCCAGCCCCACAGGCCGGGGTAGAAATGCATCCAGAACGCCACGTTGGTCAGGCCGCGCGTGTTCGGATTGCCATAGGCATCGATGCCGCTGTTGTGGCCGGGCAGCAGAATCACGTGGTTCGGGTCTTTCACGCGCACCACGTTGAACAGCTCGTAGGCGTAATTGGCCAGGGTGGCCGCGTCCGTCCCCCACGGCTCGTTGAGCAAGTCGTAGGCGGCCACGGCGTTGCGGCCCCTGTAGCGCTCGGCGATCTTGTCCCACAGCCACTTGGTGCGGTCGCGGTAGGCCGCGTTCGACCACAGCTGCGCCGGCCCGACGCATCCGTCATGCTGCTCCTTCTCCCCGGCCTGGCCGCCGACAGTGCCGTGCAGGTCGAGGATCACGTACATGCCGCGTTTTTCCGCCTCGTTGATGGCGAAATCGAGATGCTTCCAGGCGTCCGCGCGCAGGTTGTAGGGGCTGTATTCGTTTTCCACCAGACTGAAGTAGAACGGCACGCGGATCACGTTCATGCCCATGCCCTTGATCAGGTCGAAGTCGCGCGTGGTGATCCAGCTGTCGCGGTACACGCCCATCAGGCGTTCCTTCTCCGCATTGCCGAAGCGCCCCGCCAGCGTGCCTTCGAGCGTGCACTGGTCGTTGACCGCTCCGTTGCTGGTGGACATGCTGTTGTTCAGCATCCAGAACTCCATCTGCAGCCAGTTGCCCAGGTTGACGCCGCGCAGGTTGACGCGCTTGCCGCTGCTGTCGACCCAGTAGCGTCCGTTCTGACGGATCGCCGGCAGGGCGGCTGGCGCGTTCTCGGCGGTGAAGTTGATCCAGTTCAGGTTAAATCCGCCTCCCTTGGCGAACACGGCCAGGTTCTGCGGCCCGGCATTGAGGAACACGCGCGAACTGATGGTCGACCAGGTCTGCCAGCCGCCGGTGTTGGGCACGCCCACCGCCTCGCTGATGTCCTTTGCGTTCTGGCTCAGCACAAGCTGGCCGCTGCTGCCGCCCGAGGCCACCCGATACTGCACCGTGTACCAGCCGCTGGTGGCCGGATTGACCGAATAGTTCATCCAGTCGTTGGTCTCGATCCAGCCGACGTTGGCGCCGCCGCCCGCGTCCGACGTCGCTTCGGTGGCAACGCCCTGCATCGACGCGTAGCTCTCCGCTTCAAGTTTGCCGGGCAAGGCCGTCTGTGCAGCGCACGCCGCGCTGAACAAGGCGCCGGCCACGGCGCAGGCCAGTTTCGGCAGCCCGATGCTCAAGTCCCTGTGAAGGGTAGGTTCCATGGAAAGTCTCCTGTTGTTATAGGAAGCAGCGCGGTTCCAGGCCGTGCCGCCGGGGAAGACAAGGATTACACCATCCGGGGTGGAAACGTTCCCATACCGTGCAGTCGATAGTATGGACTTCGCCATGCGGCGTCAACGTAAATATAAAAAGCTATAGGGAAACTTCGCTTGAAGTGGCGCCAGCATGGCTGCGCTGCGGGGAAAGTTTGTGCCCGTACAGATGACTTTCCGGCGACAAATTTGGTCAGTCAACCCGGCGGACTCAGCTTACTTTAGTCCTACACGCCAGTTGCGAGTGCTCCTACTCTAATGCTCGGCCCGCTGACCTAAGATGTCTCTACTCGCTGACGAACAACAAGTCCGACGGCGAACACAAGGTAGTTCTTGCAGTTTCTTTAATTAAAACATTAGGAGAAATCATCATGGCATCGAACAACAACCAAGGCGGCAACAATCAAGGTAGCAACAAAGGTAACAACCAGTCGGACAGCGGCTCGCAAAGCGGCAGCAAGGGCGGCCAGGGTAACAACCAGAGCGATACCAGCAACCGCGGCTTTGCCTCGATGGATCCTGAGCAGCAGCGCGAGATCGCAGCCGAAGGCGGCCGCGCAGCCCACGCTTCGGGCAATGCCCATGAGTTCACTTCGGAAGAAGCCCGCGAAGCAGGCAAGCTGAGCCACAGCGGCGGCGGCAACCAGCAAAGCGGCTCCGGCAGCAACAAGCAGAGCGATTCGGATAGCGGTTCGTCGCGTGGCTCGTCGGCCAGCAACAAGAGCGATTCGGACAGTGGTTCCTCGCGTGGCTCGTCGGCCAGCAACAAGAGCGATTCCGATAGCGGCACCTCGCGCGGCGGCAACAAGCAAAGCGGCTCCTCGGACGACGATTCGTCTTCGGGCGGCAAATCGGGCGGCTCCAACAATGCCAGCTCGGGCGGTTCGAAATCGGGTTCCGGTTCCGGTTCGGGTTCCGGTTCCGGCTCGGGAAGCAAGGGCTCCAAATAAGCTAGCCGCACCCTGCCCCGTTCACGCGGGGTAATGCAAGACGATAGCCTGCCTCGTGCAGGCTATCGTCATTGTGCCGTTCATTGCGGCGACGGTAACCGGCGCCGGCGAAGCGAACGCGCCAATAACAATGGCGCCGCCGGCGCTTATCGGAACTTCTTGTCGTGACGCTTGCGGGCCGCCGCATTTTGCGTCTGCAGGATCGAATCGACCCGCTCCGACGCGCTGCGCGCCAGTTCCTGCGCCAGCGCGACACTCGGAAAGAAATCAGGCGCCCGATAAGCCAGCCAGGCGTACGCCGAATACAGGCGGCAGCTATCTTCCACCTCCTGCAGGTTCTGCCAGGCCTGCTGGCCCGTATCCTCGTGCAGCTTGCAGATCTTTTTCTTCGCCAGCGACTGCGCCCACATTTCCCAGGCGCGTTGCAGCGACGGCACCTTGGTCGACACCGGCACCAGCGACAGCATGAATTTCTCGGCCACCGACAGCGGCAAGGAATCGAGCCACACGGCGCGTTCGGCCTGCTCCTCGGTAATGCGCGGATAGAAAAAGCCGTCCGGCACATCGATATTGTGGACGAAGCGCCTGAGCAGGCGCACCAGCGACGTCTCGCCGGTCACGGCCGCGATCCGGTGCAGATGTTCGACCGATGGCGCGACCGAAAAGCCGGTGGCGTTGAGCGGCGCCAGCTTTTCCTTGAGCAGCGCGCGCATGACCTCGTGCGTCTCGTCATCGTAACCGGCCACCTTGCCCTCCTCGTGCACGCCGTAGCGGCCGGCGCGGCCGGCGATCTGGCGCGCCAGCGAGGCTGAAATTTCCTCTTCCTCCACGCCGTTGTACTTGACGCTGGTGGTCATCACGATGCGCTCGATCGGCATGTTCAGGCCCATGGCCAGCGCATCGGTGCCGACCACGATATCGGCCCTGCCCTCGCGGAAGCGTTCAGCCTGGGCGCGCCGCACCTCGGGCGCCAGGTTGCCGTACACGGTCGCCACCGACAAGCCCATTTCCGTGATCATGTCGCGCCACATCAGCACCTCGCGCCGCGAAAAGCAGATCACCGCGTCGCCGCGCTTGAGGTTGCGCAACTTGCGCACAGCGCTGGGCTCCATCGACAGCGGCGCCATGCGCTTGAGCATGTGCACCTCCAGCGGGCATTCGAGGCGCTCGGCCAGCGCCTCGATCGCGCGCCGCGCTTCCGGCGCGCCGACCAGGTAGACCACCGAGGCCGGGGCGCCGCACACGGCCGCGGTCCAGGCCGATCCGCGGTCGCGGTCGGCCAGCATCTGGATTTCATCGATAATGGCAACCTCGACCGGCGTGCGGGTATCGAGCATTTCGACCGTACTGGCCACGTGGGTGGCATCGTCCGCGATGCGGCGCTCCTCGCCCGTGACCAGGCTGACCGCCAGCGGCTTGCCGTGCGGGCGCGCGCTTTGCAGGCGCTCGAAGTTCTCCAGCGCCAGCAGGCGCAGCGGCGCCAGATAGACCCCGCTCTTGGCCTTCGCCAGGGCTTCCATCGCGCGGTGCGTCTTGCCGGAATTGGTCGGGCCGAGCAAGGCGATGAACTTGCGCGGCAGGCGGCGCGCCACCTCGAAGGAATCGGGATACTCGGCCAGGTTGATGCTGGCGCGGGTGCGCTCGGCGTGACGCTCCTCCTGGGCGCGCTCGACGGCGTGGGCGACGCGCTGCTCGATGCGCTCGAACAGATAGCTGGCCGGCTCGGACGTATCGACCTCGAACAGCGGGCCGAGGAAGGTGGCGGCGTCGAGGTTCTGGTCCTCGCACTCGCCGGACATATCGCGCACGAACACGCGCACGCTCTGATGCAGGTCATCGATGGCGCGCGGGGTGACCCGTTCGCGCAGCAGGGTGCGCTTGGCCTCCCGATCCATCTTGCGCCACTTGCTCGGCTTGGCCAGCACGCCCTGGGCAGGCACGAGGTGGTAAGGCACATTCAGGCCGCCTTCATCGACCTCGCCGGAAAACTGCAGGAACACCCGGCCCTCCATCTTCACCAGGCGCACCTGCTGATGGTCGAAGCCCAGTTCAGCGATGAGGGCATCGTCATCGCTATCGTCGGTGGTGGAAGGAGGCAATTGCTGAGTTATGGATACTGTCATTGGTACGGATCAAGTTGTATAGGCGATGAACGCCAACTATATCGCGTCTGCGACTGTTGCGTAGTTCCAATG
The DNA here is from genome assembly GCF_030846505.1 of Massilia pseudoviolaceinigra. Taxonomy (NCBI): domain Bacteria; kingdom Pseudomonadati; phylum Pseudomonadota; class Betaproteobacteria; order Burkholderiales; family Oxalobacteraceae; genus Massilia; species Massilia pseudoviolaceinigra. Next base: position 139,883 of record NZ_JAVCWL010000014.1, read on the forward strand.
CCTGCATCAGCACATCTATTGTCGGGAAGCAGGCATTTTGGTAAAACCGGGGTCAGAGCTTTGACTTGTGGTAAAACCGGGGTCAGAGCTTTGACTTGAAACATTTATGCGGTTGAACGCGGAAACTGCTCTCGATCACGCAACAATTTGGCGTCGCCAACGTGGATGTAAGACATGTCAGCAGCCAGCGCCATAGGAGAAAGCCGTGTTGTTTGCTATCGGGCATGTGGCGACACAACCGGGGTCAGAGCTCTGACTTGAAATATTTCGAGTCAGAGCTCTGACCCCGGTTGTGGGACTAATCGTCGGGGCGCAGGAGTTTGGTGAGGGCGGCGGCGTACGGTGCGGTGGCGGCACTCGCAGCCGCTTGCATGGCGCGGTAGTGGGTCAGCACTTCCAGGCCCATCTCGGTCACGCTGGCGCCGCCGCCCTGGCTGCCGCCAGCCGCGCTGCGCACCAGCGGTGCGCCAAAGCTGCGGTTCATGACGTCCACCAGCAGCCACGCGCGCCGGTACGACATGCCCATCGCACGCGCCGCCGCACTGATCGATCCGGTCCGCGCAATCGCGTCGAGCAGGTCGGCCTTGCCCGGTCCCATCGCAATCTCGCCGCCCTGCAGCAGGCGCACCTTGACGTCGATGTCGGCGTCCACCAGCCCCGCCCTGTCGTCGTTCTGATCGTTCATCGCGCCTCAGCCGCCCGAGAGCAGCGCCGCTGCCTTGACCTGGGCCCACACTGGCATCCCCACTTCCAGCCCCAGCTGGTCGCGCGAGCGCCGCGTGATGCGCGCCAGCAGCTGCGTGCCGCCGGCATCGAGCCGCACCATGACATGGGCCGGATCGTTGCCGGGGGTCATCTGGACCACCGTCGCCCGCAACTGGTTGAGGATCGAACTGCCCGCCTGCGCCAGCAAGGTCACGCTCACGTCGCGTGCCAGCACCCGCAGCCGCAGCCGCGTGCCGGGTGCCAGCGCCGCATGCGCGATGTACATCGCACCGCCCGCCGCCTTCAGGCACAGCAGGCCGTAGACGGCGTCGACGGCCTCGACCACGGCGTCCACCAGCGCCCCCGCATCATCCTGCATGGTGCGCGTCACCTCGGGCCGGACCAGGGTGTCGGCCGCCGGCCCGCTGGCCACCACCCGGCCGCCGTCGAGCAGCACGATGTGGTCGGCCAGGCGCGCCACTTCCCGGGTCGAGTGACTCACGTACAGCATCGGGATGGCCAGCTCGGCCTGCACCCGTTCCAGGTAGGGCAGCACTTCGTCCTTGCGCCGCCCGTCGAGCGAGGCCAGCGGTTCGTCCATCAGCAGCAGTTGCGGGGCCGTGAGCATGGCGCGGGCGATCGCCACACGCTGGCGCTCGCCGCCGGACAGGCCATCCGGACGCCGCTCCAGCAAATGGCCGATGCCAAGCAGCGCCACCGCGTGCGCCATCACCTTGTCGCCACCGGCGGCGCGGGCCCGCTGGCGGGCAAAATCAAGATTGCCCTGGACCGACAAATGCGCGAACAGGCTCGCTTCCTGGAATACATAGCCGAGCGCGCGCTGGTGCGTGGGCACGAACACGCCGGCCGCATCGTCCTGCCACAGCTGGCCGTTGACTTCGAGGTAGCCGTCCGCATGACGCTCCAGCCCGGCAATCGCGCGCAGCAAGGTGGTCTTGCCGGAGCCGGAATGGCCGAACAGCGCGCTCACGCCACGCCCGGGCAAGTCGAGCTGGACCTGCATGGCGAAGCCGCTGCGCCGGATGTCGAAACGCATGCGGATAGCTGAGGCGGCCGTCACCATGTCCTGCGCGTCGGATTGAACCGGTACAGCAGGAACAAGGCGATAAAGCTGATCACCAGCATCCCTCCGGACAACCAGTGCGCCTGGGCATATTCAATCGCTTCGACATGGCCGTAAATCTGGACCGCCACCACCCGCGTCTGCTGCGGTATGTTCCCGCCGATCATCATCACGACCCCGAATTCCCCGACCGTGTGGGCGAAGCCGAGCGTGGCGGCGGTGATGAAGCCGGGCCGGGCCAGCGGCAACACCACTGAAAAAAAGGTGTCGAGCGGACTGGCGCGCAAGGTGGCGGCCACTTCCAGCGGACGCGGGCCGATGGCCTCGAAGGCATTTTGCAGCGGCTGGATGACAAAGGGCATCGAGTACAGCAGCGAGCCGATCACGAGCCCGGAAAACGTGAACGGCAGCAAACCGAGCCCGAGCCACTGCGTCAGGTATCCGAGCGGCCCGTCCGGCCCCGTGGCGATCAGCAGGTAAAACCCGAGCACGGACGGCGGCAGCACCAGCGGCAGCGCAACCACGGCGCCGACCACGCTCCTGGCGCGCGAGCGCGTGTGCGCCAGCCACCATGCGACGGGCGTGCCCAGCAACAGCAGCAGCACGGTGACCGTGGTCGCCAGTTTCAGGGTCAGCCAGACGGCGCCCCAGTCGTCAGCGCTCAGCATGCGGCCCTACAAATCGTAACCGTAGGAACGAACAACCGCGCGCGCCGGCTCGCTCTTGAGATAGCGCAGAAAGGCGAGCGCGGCCGGCTTGCCCTTGCCCCGCTCCAGCAGCACGGCATCTTGCCGGATCGGCGTGTACATGTCAGTCGGAACGATCCACGCCGATCCGGATTGCAGCTTGCCGCCGCCGTACACCTGCGACATGGCGACAAAACCGAGCGTGGCGGCGCCCGATACGACGAATTGATGGGCCTGGCCGATGCTGTCGCCCTGCACCAGGCGCGGCGTCAGGCGCTCCTGCAAGCCGAGCTTGCCCAAGGTTTGCATGGCGGCCGCGCCATACGGCGCCAGCTTGGGGTTGGCGATGGCCAGATGGGCGAACCTGCCTTGCGCGAGCACCTGCCCCTGCGGGTCGACCAGGCCGGCTTGCGCGCTCCACAGCACCAGCTTGCCGATGGCGTAGGTAAAGCGGGTCTCGGCGACGGCGCTGCCCTCCTGGTCGAGGCGGGCCGGGGTTTCGTCGTCGGCCGCGAGCAGTACCTCGAACGGTGCGCCATTCTTGATCTGGGCGTAAAACCTGCCGGTCGCGCCGATGGTCGCAAGCACCTTGTGTCCGGTGTCGCGCTCGAAGCGGGCACTGATATCTTTCATCGGCGCGCTGAAATTGGCGGCCACGGCCACGTGCACCTCCTCGGCGCGGGCCATTCCGGCCACCATCAATGCAAGCCACACGCTGGCAAATCGTTTCATGCGAAAACTCCGGTGGGGGCAAACGCGCCGCAAACAGCGCTATATCCGATTATATACGACGCGCAAGATGAGCTCGGACAAAACGGACCTGCAGGGCTTGCGCAAGCGAGCGATTCAAGTGTGGCGAATACACGACCAAATGTGAATTTTCGCCGTGTGGCGGCTGCGCAAAACGCATAATGGCTATGACGATGGCGAGTGGAAATGCATGGCCATGCTCCCAGCGATAGCGATGTTTCACTTTTACAAGGGAACTTTGATGACACTGTCTGACATGAAAATCGGCACGCGCCTGTATCTTGGATTCGCCGCCGTTGTGCTGCTGCTGGTGGTACTTGTGACGGTGGCGTATGCCAACTTCACCAAGCTCAGCGCGGCTAACGATATCAATGTGCACACGTATCAGGTGACCGCCGAGGTCCATGGGGCATTGGAGCAGCTGATCAACATCGAAACCGGCCAGCGGGGCTTTCTGCTGACCGGCAATCCGGCATCGCTCGAACCCTACAATGGCGGCAAGGCCGACTTTCTCAAGCGCGTGGCGCGGGCCACTTCGCTGACAGCGGACAATCCGCGCCAGCAGGAGCGCCTGCAGCGGCTGCAACGCGAGCAGGAAGCATGGATGGCAGCGGCGATCGATCCGACCATCGCCCTGCGCAAAGGCGCGGCCGACGGTGACATGGCGGCCGTGGTCGCCGCCGTCAGGGAAGGCAAGGGCAAGAAAGGAATGGATGCCATGCGCGGCCTGATTGCCGAGATCGTCGCGGCGGAAGAAGTCTTGCTGGCCCAGCGCGCCAAGGATGCCAAGGCGCTCGATTCGCTCACCGTCACCACCCTGGTCGGCGGCGGCGTGCTGGCGGCGGTCATGGCCGGCATCATCGCGGTGTGGCTTGCCCGCAATATCACCGTGCCACTGCGGCGCGCCGTATCGTTCGCCCAGCAGGTGGCCCAGGGCGACCTGACCGCTCACGTCGATGCCGGTTCGCGCGATGAAATCGGCGAGCTGCTGCATGCGCTCAAGGCCATGAACGCCTCGCTGGCCCGCATCGTGGGCGAGGTGCGGGTCGGCACGGACACGATTTCGACCGCCTCGGCCGAAATTTCGCCCGGCAACTTCGACCTGTCGTCGCGGACCGAACAGCAGGCCGGGTCGATCGAGGAAACCGCCTCGTCGATGGAAGAATTGACCGCCACCGTCAAGCAAAATGCCGACAACGCGCGCCAGGCCAACGACCTGGCCGCGACGGCGTCGGAAGTGGCGGTGCGCGGCGGCGCGGCGGTGTCGCAAGTGGTCCAGACCATGGGCGCGATCAACGATTCGGCCAAGAAAATTGTCGACATCATCGGCGTGATCGACGGCATTGCCTTCCAGACCAACATCCTGGCCCTGAATGCCGCGGTGGAAGCGGCCCGCGCCGGCGAGCAGGGCCGTGGCTTCGCGGTGGTTGCCTCCGAGGTGCGCAACCTGGCCCAGCGCTCGGCCGGCGCGGCCAAGGAAATCAAGGCCCTGATCGATACCTCGGTGGAAAAAGTCGACATGGGAACGCGCCTGGTCGACCAGGCCGGGCTGACGATGGACGAGGTGGTCGGCAGCGTACGCCGCGTCACCAGCATCATCAGCGAGATCGCCAATGCCAGCGAAGAACAGCGCGCCGGTATCGAACAGGTCAACCAGGCGATTACCCAAATGGACGAGGCGACCCAGCAGAACGCGGCGTTGGTCGAGCAGGCAGCGGCAGCGTCGGCCTCGATGCAGGACCAGGCCGTGCAGCTGGCCGAGGTGGTCAGCGTGTTCAAACTCGATGGCGCCGCCACGATGCGCCCCGCCCCCGTGGCCCGCACATCCGCCCCGCCGCCAGCAGTGCGTCCGACGGCGCCGCGCAAGGCCTTGCCGGCGGCCCAGCGCGCTCCCGTCAGGCAGCCAGCGCCGGCCACCGGTGGCGATGACACCTGGGAAGAGTTCTAAGCGCAGGAAAGCTTTTCGAATTTGCAAGCTTATGGCAGGATGCGAAGGCGCGATCACGCGTCTTCCTGCCGGTTCGCGGCGGGGCTAACTTTTGCGGAGCCTTATGTCGACTTCACCCGTACGCAGCATCGTCGCCCTCCTGATCGCCACGGCGCTGGCCGTGCCCGCCTCCGCCGCCGGCCTGAGCATCTCCCTCAAGCATGGCAGCGCGCACGAGCAGGACTTGCAGAAACAGCTCGAACGCCTGACGGCCGCCCATGATCTGAGTACCTGGATCCAGACCGACAAGATCATCGTCGACGAGAAGACGATTCCGCACAGCCATCCGGTGCTGACCCTCCACACCAGGCACTTCAACGACGATGGCGCGCTCGTGTCGACCTTTATCCACGAGCAGATGCACTGGTGGCTGTCGAAGCATCCGCGTCAGACGCGCCAGGCGCTGCGCGAGATCAGGAAGCGCTACCCTGCCCTGCCGGTCGGCTATCCGGACGGCGCCGACAGCCTGGCCGCGTCGCAGGAGCATTTGCTGGTGATCTTCCTCGAGCTCGACGGCGTGGAAAGGGTGCTGGGCAAGGCCGAACACGACCGCCTGCTCACGTTCTGGAGCAACGATCACTACAAAAAACTGTACCACATCGTCGCCCGCGACCGCGAACAGATCGGCGCCATCCTGCGCAAGCACCAGCTGATGCTGTGAACGCCTAGGCGCGGTGATAAGTGAGCGCGCTGGCGATACAGAAAGCCAGCGCATCGGCGGGCACGCTATCCGCTTGGTCGAACACCAGCGCGCGGTTGCCTTCAAACTCGAAGTCATGCGGAAACAGGCTGCGGAAGGTGTCGACCAGGGTGGTCTTGCAGTTGAAGTAGATGGCGTAGCGCGACGGCGCCGCTTTTTTCCAGGCGATGCGGATCGTGCTGCCGCTTTTGCTGTGGGTAGTCAGGTAGGCCGGCTCACCCCATTTGAGGGTTTCTTCGAGCGGGCCGACACCGCCGGTCGACGCCGCGGTCGCAAAAATCAGTTCGCGCAGCGCCATCAGCTTGCCCCGCACCGGGGCGGGATAGGTGTCGAAGGTGCACTGCACGGCAGCGTTGGCAAATGGCGTCATGGTCTCCCCGGTTGGGCCACGACGCCGGGACGATGATCCTCAGGCCGTAGCTTTTTTCGTTACGAATCGCGCCGCGACGAGCGCACTGGCCAGCCCCACCACGATCGCCGTGGTGCTGCCGGAAAAACCCACGGCCGTGTTGGCGGCGATCTTGCCAACCTTGGGTTTGAGCAATTCCAGCCGGCGCCTGGTCATTTGCACGCCCAGCTCGTTGAGCCGGTTCTTGTCCAGCATGCGCTCAGCCTCGGGCAGCAGCACCGTTTCTTCGTCGGCCACGTGATGCATCACGTCGCGCATCAGTTCATGCAGCAACTGGTCGTGGCGGCGGTCGGTGGGACCGGTTGCGCGTAGCTCGGCGATCAGGCGGCGCATTTCATCATGTTCCGGCTGGCTTTTCTGGATCACCGGCTCGGCCCCGTTCAAACGGCGCAGCACCGGATAGAACACTTCCTCTTCCAGTGTCGCATGGATTTCCAGCGCGTCGCAAATGGTTTCGGCCAGCGCCTTCTTGACGCTGGGACGCGCGGCGGTGGTGTACTGGTGGAAGGTGACCAGCACATGCGAGTGATCGAAGCGGATCATGTCGGTCACGGAAGGGCTCAATTTATTCAAAGAAAACATGATTCATCCTCCTGAAAAGTCGTGCCCTTATCTTAAAGATACCCACCTTCCGCTCGCGTAGGACGGCGCCTCATTTTCGTGTCGGCCAACTGCACGCGCCACCGTGCACTCAAGCAAGCCTAGCGCTCGTGGCGTCCATGCAGAAACTCGCGGTACCAGCGTCCGCTGCTTTTCAGGGTGCGCTGCTGGGTCTCGAAGTCGACGTGGACAATGCCGAAGCGGCGCAGGTAACCTTCCGACCATTCGAAATTGTCGAGCAGGCTCCAGGCGAAATAGCCTTTCACGGGCACGCCCTGCTGCTGGGCCGCGCGCACGGCGGCGAGGTGGCGCACCAGATAGTGGCGGCGCGCTTCGTCATCGACGCTGCCATCGGCCTGCACCACGTCCTCGTAGGAAGACCCGTTTTCGGTCACGTAGACGTCGGCTGGCTGGTATTCGTTGGCGATGCGCAGCAGCAATTCGGTCAGCCCGTCGGGCGCGACTTCCCAGCCGAAGGCGGTGCGCTCGCGGTCCTGCGGCAAGACGACCTCGGTGCGCAGGAAGCCGGCGGCGGGCGCGTCGCGCACGATTTCGGGGAAATAGTAGTTCAGGCCGACGAAATCGGTCGGCGCCGCGATGGCCTGCATGTCGCCCTCCAGCACCACGGGCGCGGCCTCGCCCAGCAGCGCCAGCGTCTGTTGCGGGTAGCCGCGGCCATACAGCGGATCGAGGAACCAGCGGTTGCGAAAGCCGTCGTGGCGCAGCAAGGCCTGCTGGTCCGCTTCGCTGTCCGAGGCGGCGCGGATCGGGTGCAGGCTGAGCGCGATGCCGACCCGCGCGTGGGGCACGTTGGCGCGGATGACCGGCGTGGCCAGGCCATGCGAGAGCAGCACGTGGTGGCACACCTGCAGCGCTGTCGGCGCGTCGCGCAGGCCGGGTGCGTGCATGCCATCGAGGTTGCCGTGCATGGCGGTGCACCATGGCTCGTTGTGGGTGATCCAGTGGCGCACGCGGTCACCCAGGCGGTGCGTGACCACGTCGGCATAGTCGACAAAGGCGGCCACGGTATCGCGGTTGGCCCAGCCGCCCTGGTCCTGGATGGATTGCGGCAGGTCCCAATGGTACAGGGTGGCCCACGGCTGCAGGCCGCGTTCGAGCATGCCGTCGACCAGGCGCTCGTAGAAGTCGAGGCCCGCTTCGTTGGCCGCGGCGCCGGTGCCGCTGACAATGCGCGGCCACGCGATCGAGAACCGGTACGCGTTCAGGCCGAGCGACTGGCCGATGTCGAAGTCTTCCGGCCAGCGGTGGTAATGGTCGCACGCCACGGCGCCGTTGGAGCCGTCGCGGATCTTGCCGGGGGTGGCGCAGAAGGTATCCCAGATCGACGCCACGCGAGCGTCGGCGCTGCCCGCCCCTTCGATCTGGAAGGCCGAGGTGGAACAGCCCCACAGGAAGTCGTCGCCGAAACTGGCGCGTGCGAGAGGCTGGTGCGGGTCGTTTTTCTGGTTGGTCATAGGGAGATCGGTCAGTGTTAAAGTTGCTCGATGAAAAATTGGAATCGCTTCCACTTTACCACAAAAAAAAGCGCCGGCAAGGGCGATGGGGGATTATTTGATCGTTGCGTTGCGCCGCTTTCAGGGCACTGATCTGCCGGCCGCTGACCGCTAATCCGTCGTTCCTGCCAGTGGCAGGAACGGCGGCTCGACGGCTGCAAGGCTCCCGGTGGCGCTACCGGTACCCGCCCCTAAACGACCTTCGCCTTACCCAACGAAGCCCGCAGCGCAATCGTCACCGGATATGCATGCGTCACCGGCCGCTCCATGTCATAACAGCGATTGAGCAGGCAGTTCAAGCCATTGAGCGTCATCTCGGTCCACGGCATGTGCACCGTCGTCAGGCGCGGCGCCGTGTACTCGGCGCTGTTGGTATCGTCGTACCCGAGCACCGACACTTGCTCCGGCACCGCAACGCCAGCCTGCTGAAAATACGACAGCGCCCCCACCGCCATGTCGTCATTGGCGCAAAACACGGCGGTAAACGGATAGCCCGATTCGGCCAGTTCCCTGGCCGCTTCCCACCCGCCCTTCGGTGCGAAATCGCTTTCGGCCACCCACATGCCGTCAGTGTCGATGCCGGCCTGCGCCAGCTCGCCCAGGAAACCGTCGATGCGCTCGACGTTGTCGGGGGCGCCGCGCGGCCCGGCGATGACGGCAATATCGCGGTGCCCCTCGCGCAGCAGGGCCTGCGCCGCCAGACGGCCGCCGTACAGATGGTCGATGGTGAAACTCTGGCTGGCGATCGAAGGCACGCTGTGATTGAGCAGCACCAGGCGCGACTTGCGCGGCCCGAGCGCCTCGATGTCTTCGTCGCGCAGCACGTTACTCATCACCAGCACGCCATCGCAGCCGCGCTCCTTGAGAAAATCGATCCCCTGCACGGCCTGGGTGCGCTCGTCATCGCTGCCGATGCCGAAACCGACCACCATGTTCAGCCCCGCGGCGCGCAATTCCGAGTAAATCAGCTTGAGAATCGGCGTGTAGAAGGTGCCGCTCAGGTAGGGAATGTACACGCCGATCATCTGCGAGCTGCCCAGCATCAGCGAACGGGCCGCGTACGAGGGATGAAATTCGAGTTCCTCGATCGCCTTCTGGACCCGCGCCAGCGTCTTGGGCGACACCGCCCCCTTGCCGCTAACGACACGCGATGCGGTTCCGAGGCCGACGCCGGCCCGCAGTGCTACGTCTTTGAGAGTTGCCACGCGCGCTTCTTCCGTTTAAAAATGGGGACTGCAAAAATCGCAGCATACTGCATTCGGGCGCTCTCTCACAAGCGCGCGCGGCCCGATCCCCGTCACTGCTCGTTCCTGAGGGCGGCGGCGATCAGCTTTTGCGCTTTTTCGGCCGGCATCTTGGTATTCCAGAACGATGTCAATACGTCCTGCATGGCGCCATTCTGGTCCGGCGTCAGATACACCTCGCCGATGCCGACGTGGCGCGTGCGGTCCTTCATGATCGCCATGCCAGCCTTGGCGCAGGGGTCCATGCCTGACGCATCGACGTCGCCCCGGATCGGAATCGAGCCTTTGAGCTTGTTGAATGCGATCTGGGTGCGCGGCGCGACGATCACGCTGGCCAGCAGCTTCTGGTACTTGATCTGCTGCGCATTGCCGGTCTTGGGGAAGACGAAGGCGTCGCCCTGGATCAGATAGGGCGAGCGCGGGCCGAAGCCGGGGATGCAGCCGTATTCCTTGCCGGCGCTCTGGCGCGCCGCGCCGAATTCGCCCTTGGCCCAGTCCCCCATCACCTGGATGCCGGCCTTGCCGGAGATGACCAGGGCGGTGGCGTCGTTCCAGTTGCGGCCCGGCGCGCCGGCATCCACGTACGATTGCAGGCGCTTGAAATTGAGCAGGACGCGGCGGAAGGCCTCGGAATTGATGGCCGCCGGATCGCGCTCGCGCAGCACCTTCAGATACAGGTCGGTGCCGCCCATGTGGGCCAGCATCGACAGGAACAGGATGTTTTCCTGCCACGGCTGGCCGCCGTGCGCGAGCGCGATCAATCCGGCCGCTTTGAGCTTGTCGAGCGCGGCGAACAGTTCGTCGACGCTGGCCGGCTCCTTGGCGATGCCGGCCTTCTGGAAGGCCGCCTTGGAATACCAGATCCATGCCTGCATGTGGATGTTGACCGGGACCGCGTAGTAATGGCCCTTGACGCGGATGACGCTGAGCACCGGCTCGGGCAGGAACTTGTCCCAGCCTTCCCTGAGCGCGACGTCGTCGACGTTATTGAGCATGCCCTGCTCGACCAGGTCGGTGAACTGCTTGGTGGTGTTGAACTGGGCCGCCATCGGCGCATTGCCGCCGACGATGCGGTTGATCGCCACCGCGCGCGCCTGGTCGGCGCCGGCGATCGCGGTATCGGTCCAGGCGCCGCCGGCGGCGCGGTAGGCGTCGGCGATGGTGCGCACCGCGGCCGCTTCGCTGCTCGAGGTCCACCAGTGGATCACTTCCGGTTTGGGGTCGGCGCCAAAGGCGGCGCCGGCGCTTGCCAGCGCCAGCGCGGCGGCCAGAATTCGTTGTTTCAACATGGTCTCCGGTGAAAGCAGGTCTGTGCCCGTCTTGAATTGGAAGGCTTTCCAATCTTGTCGGTTGACTATATCATTCAAAGAATTTCAATGTCAACGCGCAAGGCTATCATGGCGCGTCGTGATAGCGTTTTCATCCTCTTGTGTTCATCCCTCTTCGCATGGAGCCGCCGTGTTCAATCCGCGCCCGCAAGTCCGTTTTATCGCCATCGCCGGGCACGCGCCGTGCGTCGTGGTGGACGATTTCCTGCTCGATGCGCGCGCCATGGTCGCGCAGGCCGTCGCCGCGCAGGCCCGCTTTGCCGTCGACCCGGACAACTACTATCCCGGCCCGGAACTGGACCTGGGCCAGGAGACGGCCTTCCGCCTCGACGAATTCTTCATCCAGCACGTGCGGCGCGCGCTGGGCGCCCAGCGCACCGTCAGCGTGGCGGCGCGCCTGGCGCTGGCCACCCTGCCCCCGGACCGGCTCCATCCCCTGCAGCGCCTGTGCCACCGCGATTGCGCCGACCTGGCGCCGGGCGTGGGCGCGGCGGCGGCCGTGGTGTACCTGTTCGACGACGCCCGCATGGGCGGCACCAGCTTTTACCGCCCCACCCAGCCCCCCGAAGCCACGGCGCGCCTCTTGCGCGCAGCCCATGCCGGAACGCCCGCTGATGCCGGCGGCGCCGGCTACCTGACCGCCTCGAACGCCCACTTCGAGCAAATCTGCACCATTCCCGCGCGCTTCAACCGGGCCATTTTCTACGATGGCGCCATTTTCCACGCGGCCCAGATCGAGGCGCCCGCCCTGCTCCACAGCGACCCGGCGCGCGGCCGGCTCACCATGAACGGCTTCTTTCGCTTCCGCAAACGCAGCGCCTGAGCCACCATCGGCGGGCATGACAGGCCATTGCCGCGTTGTTTTACAGCAAATTTGAGCCAAAACTGAGGCCCATAACGATACCCAAAAGCATCTTATAAGGTTGGTCGATATATAATTTCGGCTGTTTTTGCCGAATGGCGACATTTGGCGATCTATTTTTACAAACCCATTACAGGATTCCACGTGAAAAACAAACTCGCTATCGCCATGCTGGCCGCCGCCACCGCTCCTATGGCAGCGCAGGCCGAAAGCTCCTACGTTGGTGTTGGCATTGGTGCCGCAGAGCAAGTTCTGAGCATCACCGAAGGCACCTACAAGGACCACGACGTTGCAGCCAAGGTATTCACCGGCTACAAATTCGACAAGAACTTCGGCGTCGAAGCCGGCTTCACCCACTTCGGCACCGCCGAAACCGGCGGCAAGCGCAGCGGTTCGCGCGCGCGTTCGTACTTCGCCGCCGGCACCCTCACCCTGCCGCTGGGCGAGAAGTTCGCCATCACCGGCAAGCTGGGTATCGCCAAGAACCGCACCATGCAGCTGCTGGTCGGCGAAGGCGACGACAAGCAGAAAAAGACCGATGCGCTGCTGGGCGTTGGCGCAACCTACGCCGTGACCAAGACCATCGCCGCGTTCGTCGAATATGAAAACTACGGCGCCGTCGCAAAAGGCAAAAATGGTTCGCTGAAAGCGACGATCCTGTCGACCGGCATGCGTTTCTCGTTCTAAGCTGCCAGCTCCACAAAAAAAACCGGCTGCGTGCCGGTTTTTTTACGTCCCTCGTCCGCGCCGCCGTCAGGCCGGGCTGCGTCAGGCCGGGCCGCGTAGGCCGGGCCGCGTCAGGCCGCGCGGCGCAGCGCCGCCGCCTGGCAGTTGGCCTTGATGAATGCCTCGTGGCTGGACATGGCGTCCACGCACTTGCGGATCACCGCCTGCGTCCCCTGCAGGAAGTCGGCGATCTCGTCCGGGGCGCGCTGGTCGACCACCGGGTTGTAGCCGCGCGCGCGCAAGCCCTGCCCGTGCATCACCTGCAGCCAACTATCCTCGGGAAACAGCTCCTCGTTCTCGCGCAAGATGCGCCCGTGGCTGGCGTACAGGTCGAGCTTGCGCCGCAGCTTGTCCGGCACCTCCATGTCGCGGCAATAGCGCCAGAAGGGCGAATCGTCGCGCGTGCTCACTTTATAGTGCAGGATCAGGAAGTCGCGAATCTGCTCGTACTCCTTGTCGCACAGGCGGTTGAAGGTGTCGATGTCGACCTGGTCGAAGCCGCGGTCCGGGAAGAAACTGATCAGGCGCATCAGCGCCGTCTTGACCATGTGGATGCTGGTCGACTCCAGCGGCTCCATGAAGCCGCCCGACAGGCCGATCGCCACGCAGTTCTTGTTCCAGGCGCGCTTGCGCTTGCCGGTGGTGAACTTGAGCAGGCGCGGTTCGGCCAGCGGCTGGCCGTCGAGATTGTTCATGAGGATGGCCTGGGCTTCGTCGGCGCCCATGAACTTGCTCGAAAACACATGGCCGTTGCCGGTCCGATGCTGCAGCGGAATGCGCCACTGCCAGCCGGCCGTGTGCGCGGTCGAGCGCGTCAGCGCCGCCATGGGACCGTGCGATTCGCAGGGCACGGCAATGGCGCGGTCGCACGGCAGCCAGTGGCTCCAGTCTTCATAGCCGGTGTGCAGGGCCTGCTCGATCAGCAAACCCACCATGCCTGAGCAATCGAGAAAGAAGTCGCCGGCAACGCGTTCGCCATTTTCCATCATCAGCGCGGCGATCGATCCGTCCGGATGCAGCACGGTCTCGACGATGCGGCCTTCGGTGCGCTGCACGCCGCGCGCTTCGCTGTAGCTGCGCAGGTAGCGCGCATACAGGCCGGCGTCGAAATGGAAGGCGTAGGACAGGTCCGCCAGCGGCGAATTGGGCAGGTCCGGACGTCCGCGGCTGAACTTGCCCAGGCGCGCAGCCATGGTGTTGATCGAGTACGGCTCCAGGCTGTCGGCCTGCCCGGCCTGGTGCTTTTTCAGCCAGTAGTGGAAGAAATTGGCGGTCGGCTGGTCGCGCCCGACCGAGCCGAAGCCGTGGATGTAGTTGCTGCCCTGCTGCCCCCAATTGACAAATTCGATGCCGAGCTTGAAGGTGCCCTGGGTGGCGCGGATAAAGTCGTTCTCATCGATGCCCAGGTGCAGGTTGAAATTGCGGATGCTGGGGATGGTCGCCTCCCCCACCCCGATGGTGGAAATCTGGTCCGACTCGATCAGGCGGTAATGGTGGCCCACGGGCAGCAGCTGCGACAGCGCCGCGGCGCTCATCCAGCCGGCGGTGCCGCCACCGACGATCACGATCTGCTTGATGCGCTGGTCTGTCATCTGGTTCTCCGGTCGATGGTGTAACTAAATAAGTGCGCATGCAAAAAAACCGGTGTGGCCTGGGGGACAGGACACACCGGCCCACCGCGCGCCTTGCGGCACGCGGGGCTCGCCAAACGGTTAATGTCAGTAGCGCATCAGTAGCTCAATCCGGCGCGCAGCCCGAACATGCGTGGTTCGTTGTAGCTGGCGATCATCTGCCCCCCCAGGCCGCTGTTGCCGGACGTTTTCACCTTCTTGTCCGTCACGTTGCGCACATACAGTTCCGCATGCCAGTTGCCATTCGGCGCGTCGACCCGGAACGAGGCGTCGCCGACCGCATTGGCTTTCTGGAAGCGGCCGATGTGCTCGAACTCGTCGTTGCGCACGTCGAAGTAGACCTTGTCGCGCCAGTTGAGCTTGAAGTACGGGGTCAGCTTGTAGCCGCCGTCGAGCACGAACGCTTGCGAGGCGTGCAGCATGAAGGTGTACTTCGGCGCGTTCGGCAGGCGCTTGTTGGTCACGTCGTACAGGCGCTTGCCGTTGTCCGGACCGGCGCCGGCGTACGGCGCCGGGCAGCGTTCCTGGTTGAATTCGACGCGCTCGTCGCACAGGTAATCATCGCTGTAGGAACCGTAGTCGCGGATCGAGGTGTTCAGGTTCGAAAAGGCGCCGCCGACCTTGGCGCCCTTCCATGGCTTGTAATCCCACTCGACTTCGATACCCGAAATGCGGTTGTTGCCGACGTTGATGGTGCGCCAGGTTTCGTACACATCGCACTTGGGCTGGTCGCTGGCGCACGGCTTGCCGTCGTCCGGACGGTATTTCGAGACGAAATAGGTGTTGGTCAGCTGCTGGTCCTTGTAGCGCATCATGAAGGCGACAGCCGACACGCTCAGGCGGTTTTCCAGGAACTTGCCCTTGTAGCCGAATTCCAGATTGGTGACCAGTTCCGGCTTGTACGGCAAGAAGGTTTCCACGCCTTTTTTGCCGTCGACGCAGGTGTGGCCGCCGCAGCTGTCGACCTTGTCGCCGAAGCCGCCGGCCTTGTAGCCGGTCGACAGCGCCGTGTAGGCCATCTGGTTCTCGGTGACCTGCTTCTGCAGGCCGAGGCGCCAGGTGACTTTCTTCCATTCTTCCTTGTGATCGTTCGGCGATGGCCGGCCGTAACCGGAATACGCCTCGACGCTGCCGCCCATGCCCGGTTTCAGGTCATTGGCTTGCGGAAAACGGTAGCCCGGCGTGTTCGGAATGCCGCCGTTGTACTGGCCGCGGTAGAACGCCGTCTCGCCGGCCCAGCCGCCCAGGTTCAGGCCATTCTTGTCTTCCTTGGTATCGACGCTGTAGCGCGCGCCGGCGGTGGCGGTCCAGGTCGGGATGAATTTCCAGTCGGCCTGGGCGAACACGGCCTTGGCGTCGACCTGGCGGTCCGGCTGCGAGTAAAACGCGCCGGAGGCGATGCCGTGCGGCTTGCGGAAGAAATCGACGACTTCGTAGTTGATCTGGTTTTTCTCGTGCATCCAGAACAGGCCGGCCACGTATTGCAGGGTGTCGAACTGCTGCTTGAGCTGGAGTTCCTGCACCGAGGACTTGTATTTCGAGTCCCAGGTGGCCTGGTAGCGGTCGTCCAGCGGCCAGGTGCTCCAGTTGGCCGCGTCCGGACGGTTCGGGTAATCTGCCGTCACCTGGAACGGCAGCGCGGCGGTCAGGCCCTTGTCGGCGTCGTACAGCTGCGAGCGCTGCTGGTCGGCCAGCATGAAGCTATAATCGATGCTGGTGTTCTTGTTGACGTTCCAGCTGACCCCGGCGCGCAGCGACTTGATGGTCATGTCGGTCTTGCCGGGCACGTTGATCAGGAGGTCCCACTGGCCGCCGGTGCAGGCGTAGCGCGTGCCGGCTGCCTGGTCGCAGTCGCGGAAACTGGTGTTGCCGGCGCCATTGTCCTGGAACAGCTCGTAGGCGGCATTCAAGGTCAGGTCGGGCGTGATCTTGAACTTGGCCGCCAGGCGCGCCGCGTACTCATCCTGGTTGGTGTAGAAATCCTTGGCGCTCACCGGGTGGTTGTAGCGCTGGTCGACGTCGGGAATGCCATCCGGAATCCAGCCCTTGGACGGCACGTTCGCTTCGCGCGTGTCCGACATCTGGTTGGCCCAGCCGTTGCGCGTGACCTTGGTGAACGAGCCGCGCAGCGCCAGCTTGTCGTTGACGGCGATGTTCTGGATCAGGTTGACCTGCTTCTTGCGGTAGTTGCCGATGTCGACTTCGGCCTTGCCGTAGTTGCCCGAGAAATCAGGCTTGGCCGAAATGACGTTGACGCTGCCGCCGGTGGAGTTGCGCCCGAACAGGGTGCCCTGCGGGCCGCGCAGCACTTCGACCTGGTCGACGTCGAACATGAGCGCCTGGGCGCCCTGCGGACGGGGCGAATACAGGCCGTCGATGTGAAAGCCGACGGCGGGGTCGCCGATTTCGGTGGTGTTCGAGGAGGTCACGCCGCGGATGGTGATCTGCACCGCCGAGTCGCCGGTGGCCTGGAACGTTACGTTGGGAATTTCGTTGGCCAGATCCTTGGCGCTGGTGATGCCCATGCGGTTCAGGTTATCCTGGCTGTAGGCGGTGACCGCCAGCGGGGTTTTCAGCAACGAGGTCGAGTAGCGGGTGGCGGTGACCTTCACTTCGGGAATGACTTCCTTTTCGCTTTCGCTGGCCGGGGCCGGCGCCGGAGCCTGGGCATGGGCGGACATACCGATCAGCCCGCACGCGCTGGCAACGGCCAGGCTGACCAGGGTCCTTCTTGTCTTCGGATACAACATTGCGTCTCCTCGTTGATTTTTTTGATTATCGTTTTTAGTCCGCGGCCCGGACCGGCGCCGCGTCTGCACTCCACTACACCCTGCCGCCGCCTCGGGCAGCTCATCCATGATCGGCTGTTCCGGCACCTCCACACTGATTGGAAACGCTCCCAATCGATGAGCAAAATATATCACTCAATGTTTTTCAATGTCAACGATACTTTGTGCGGAGTTAAAAAAGCAACAGCGCCGGGAGCGCCGGCGTAGGGGAAGCCATGGCGCCATGGCGCGTGCATGGAAAGTATTTCATTCGGCGAAGCTTGCGCCGCTCTCCCCCTGCGCGTGGGAGAGCTGCGGCGCGGTTTAGTGGCCTGCGCTGCGCAGATCGTTGACCACCACGTTCCCGAAGTCCGGGCTCAGCAGATAGCTAACCACGCCAACCGCGCACTGCTCGGGCGAGATGAGGGCGCCATCGCGATGGAAGGCAATGAAGCGCTCGCGCTGGGGAAACCGGCTCTCGGGCGTGGCCCGGATGCGCGCCTGCATGGCGGTATCGATGACGCCGGGCGCCAGGCTGCAAATGCGTACGCCGGCACCAGCATCCCGCGCCTGCGGCTCGAGCGGATAATCGAGCGCCACGGCGCGCGCATGGTGGTCGAGCGCGGCCTTGGTGGCCCCGTACACGCTCCAGCCGGTGTAGGCATTGCGCGCGGCGCCGCTCGACACGTGCAGGATGCGGCAGTCGGCTTGCCGGGCCGCGGCGGCCACGGCGGTGGCCAGCATCATCGGCGCGGCCACGTTCAGCGCCACCGCTTGCGCGACCGCCAGCGGGTCCTGGTCGTGCAGCGCGCCGACCGGTTCCACCATGCCGGCGTTATTGATCAGCAAAACCTGGGTGCTCGCGCCCACAAAGTCGCGCAAGGCGGGCGTGGCCAGCCAGGCGGCCAGCGCGGCGCTGTCGGCCAGGTCGGCCTGGTGCTCGCGCAGCAGCGGGCCGAAGCGCGCCGCCAGCTCGGGCGCCGTGCCGCGCGCCAGTCCCAGCACGGCGATCCCGCGCGTCATCAGCTCGGCCGCCACGGCGGCGCCAAGTCCCTGGGTGTGGCCGCTGACGACGGCCGTGACGAGGGCGCCGGTCATGATTCCGATTGCTCGGCGGCCTTGCGGCGCCGGTAGTCGGCGTCGATGCCTTCGCCGCGCTTGCTAAGGACCGGCACCCGGCGCGAGAACATGAACTCGACCGTGGCGTCGGGATAGATGTGCACCGACACATAGCGCGCGTCCGATGGAATCTCACCCATATTCGGTGTGTTGGACGAGTTCACGACCTCGCTCGTCTCCTCGCCTTGGGTACCCGCGACACGCCAGGTGACCTTGTGCGGGCCGTTGTTAAAGCGCGCGCCGATCTTGCTGCGGCGGCCGCTGTACGGATACGGACCGGCGCCGCCCACGCGCACGCCGCCGACGGTCACGTCGAGCAGGGTGCGGTTCGAATAATTGAAGACCACGACATCGAGCACCTTGTCGGTCTGGGCCATGGTGGCCGATGTTCCCAGCAACCACAGCGCGGCGCCAGCCAGCAGCGTGCGGCGGGAAACGGTCTTGTTCAGCATGTCGTGCTCCTGCAGAAAGTGAAGCCGTTATTGTGAAGGAAAATCACGCTGCCGACGAGGATTGTTGCACGCGGCCCGCGGCGGCCGTGCCGGGAGGCCGCGGGCGCCAAGCTCAGTCGTCCGCCGGCTGGGGTGCGCGCCGCGACTTGCACTGCGGATCATCCTTGGCGCTGCCGGCGCACAGGCGCACCAGGCATTGCTCGGCCTGGGCCGCATTGAGCTGCTTGCACTGCTTGAGCGAGGTGGGCGCGGCGGCGGCGTTGGCGGCTGTGCGCTGCTCTCCTTTTTGCTCCTTCGAATGGGCCACCAGGGCAGCGAGCAGGCTGGCGTCGTCGGTGGGCTTGGCTGGCGCCTTGGGTGCGCCCTTGGCCGGCGGCTCGGGCTTTTTCTCGCCCGCTTTCGCCACCGCCGCCGGTTTGGCCACGGTGCCAGCCGCCTTGGGAGCGGTGCCGGGCGCCTTGGAAGCGGCCTTTTTGGGTTCGGCCGGCGAGCTGGCCAGCAGCTTGGTCAATTCTTCTTCGGGGGATTTGGGCTTGGGCTTCGATGGCGTGTTGAGTATGTCCTTGATCGAAGGATCTTTCGGCGGCGCGGCGGGCGCGGGCGCGCCCTGCTCCAGGATGGTGGCGGCGGACACCTCGGGCTCGGCCGGGTTGGACACGGCTGTCGGCGCGCTCGCCGACACGCTCGCCGATGCGGGCGCGGGCGTCACCGGATCGGCAAGCACCTGGTCGGCCGGGCCGGCTGCCACCACGGCTGGCATCTTGTCGGCGTCGAGCGCCATCCACACGCCGGCGCCGGCGCACAGGGCTACCAGCACCGCGCCGCCGGCCAGCCAGCCAGCCTTGCCGCGCCCGGCCTTGCCGGACTCGGGCGTGGACTTGTCGGCCGCTTGCGCCGCCTGGCGTGCGTCGGCGCTCGCGCGCGCCGCCTCTTCTTGCTGCTCTGTGGAAAGTAAACTGGGCCGCCTGTAGGCTGGCGGCGGCTGATCGTCATGTTGCAAAGGGTGCTCCTTGTTGATTTCTACATAACTTTACGCTATTCAAAAAAAACGTGAAGCTTTTTTACCATGTCAACAGCCCGGCGCCCCTCACAAAAGAGTGTGGAATCACCTGTCGGATTGCTATAACTGTAAGATATACTTCCAAGCAATCCTTTATGTCAGTATCGCACTTTTTGTTTTGAATGTCTTGATGAGGTCCCTGTGCTGTTCCTTGCAGTAGCCCTGTACTTTCTGCTGGCGTGCGCGATCAGCTTTCTGGCGCTGTTTCCGGCCGGCCGCGCGTTCGTGCTGGGGATGCTGGCACGTGCCGGCGTGCGCCTGCGCGGCTGGTTCGGAGAGGCGGCGCGCGTCAAAGGACAGAGTGTTGCGGCAATACGACAGTCCGGCAGTGCCTCGGCGCGCGGCACCAGCCAGTTTTTACGCCGCCATTACCTGCTGGTGATCGGCGGGCTGGTGCTGGTGTCGGTGCCGCCGCTTGTGGCCCTGTTCAGCGGCGGCACGGCCCTCGGCGGCTTCGAGGAATCGACGCGCGAAATGGATACCCAGGTCGCCGGCCTGCTCGAAGGCGAGAACCTGGTGCCGCCCGCGCCCCTGCCGCCGATGCTGTTCGCCACCGTGGAAGTGGAGCAGGAACGCCCGATGATCGTCTCGGCCAGCCGCGACTGGTCACTGATGAATCCGGCGTACACCCAGCGCCTGCTCCAAGCGTTTAAAATAATGAAAGAACGTCATGGTTACGATATGGCTATCCTGGAAGGCTACCGCAGCCCGGAACGCCAGAACAAGCTCGCCGCGATGGGCTCGTCGGTGACCAACGCGGCCGCGTTCCAGAGCTGGCACCAGTACGGACTGGCGGCCGATTGCGCCTTCGTGCGTAACGGTAAAATTGTAATTTCGGAAAAAGATCCCTGGGCCATGCGCGGTTACGAGCTGTACGGCGAAGTCGCCGAATCGCTCGGACTGACCTGGGGTGGACGCTGGAAAATGATGGATTTCGGACATACCGAGCTGCGCCTGCCCGGCGTGATGAAGCGCCGCTGATGCGCACCCGGCAGCGACGGTGCATGTCGCGCGCTGTTGCCTGAACAAGGAAGACCCCTTCCGTCGCTGCGCCGCCCTGATCCGGCCAGCTTCGGTCCCGTCGTAAATGTTTTTTAAACTGAGTTTCTGATAATGATGCAATCAATCTGGCAGTTTCTGACAAGCCGTCGCACCCTGATCGTCGTCGGGTGGGTGGCGTTTGCCGCCGTCTTGCTGATCGGGGCGGCGGTGCTGGACCTCCCGGCCGAATACGCGTTCGCTGTGCTCGGCGTGGCGCTGTTCTTCGGCCTGCTGGTCTGGCTGTGGCGCCGCCACAAGCGCCAGCGCGCCGCCAGCAACCTGGGCGAGATGCTCGAACAGCAGGTCAACCACACACCGGTGCGCGCCGATCCCGCCCAGCGCCAGGAACACGAGACCATCAAGAAACGCATGCTCGATGCGATCGCCACCATCAAGGGCTCCAAGCTGGGCCAGCTCTCCGGTGACGCCGCCCTGTACGAATTGCCGTGGTACATGATCATCGGCAACCCGGCGGCCGGCAAGAGCACGGCCATTGCCAGTTCCGGCCTGCAGTTCCCCTTCGCCGACAGCAAGATCGTCCAGGGCGTGGGCGGCACCCGCAACTGCGACTGGTTCTTCACCACCGACGGCATCCTGCTCGATACCGCCGGGCGCTATTCGGTGGTCGACGAAGACCGCACCGAGTGGTTCGGCTTTTTGTCGCTGCTGAAGAAATACCGCAAAAAGGCCCCGATCAACGGCATCATCATCGCCGTCAGCGTGGCCGAACTGACCGGCAACCGTCCCGAATTCGCCATCAACCTGGCCAAGAATTTGCGCCAGCGCGTGCAGGAACTGACCGAGCGGCTCGAAGTGCACGCGCCCGTGTACGTGGTCTTCACCAAGGCCGACCTGATCGCCGGCTTCAACGAATTCTTCCAGGACACCGAACGCGCCGAACGCGACCGTGTCTGGGGCGCCACCCTGCCCTACAGCCACGCGACCGGCAGCGAACAGGTGCTGACCCAGTTCGACGCCCGCTTCGACGAGCTGTACGACGGCCTGAAAGACATGAGCGCGGCCAATATGGCGCTCCAGTGGCGCGAGCGCATGCCGCCGGGCGTGTTCACCTTCCCGCTCGAATTTTCGACCATCAAGGCGCCGCTGCGCACCTTCATCGCTACCCTGTTCGAGGAAAACCCGTTCCAGTTCAAGCCGGTGTTCCGCGGCTTCTACTTCACCAGCGCGCTGCAGGAAGGCGAATCGATCTCGGCGTCGTCGCAAAAAGTGGCGCAGCGCTTCGATATCAAGCTGCAGCCGCAGCACCACGCCGAAACCCAGAACCAGAGCGGCTTCTTCCTGCTCAACCTGTTCCGCAACGTGATCTTCGCCGACAAGGACCTGGTCGCCCAGTACGCCAGCCCGAGCAAGACGCGCATGCGCTACGCCGCCTTCTTCCTGGCCACCGCCATGGTCGGCCTGACCCTGGGGGGCTGGAGCTGGTCGTACATGAGCAACCGCAAGCTGGTCGAAAACGTCCAGGCCGACCTGGACCAGGTCGTCAAGATCCAGACCAACAAGATCGACCTGCAATCGCGCTTCGAAGCGCTGCAGATCCTGCAGGACCGCATCGAGCAGCTGGAAAAATACCGCGACAGCCGTCCGCTCTCGCTCTCGCTTGGCCTGTACCAGGGTGAACTGCTCGAACGCAAGCTGCGCGAGGAATACTTCAGCGGCGTGCGCGAAATCATGCTCAAGCCCGTGGCCGGTTCGCTCGAAACCTTCCTCACGGAAGTGAACAGCAATGCCAGCGCGCTGCAGGGCGGCGTCAAGCCGGCCACCGCCGACGCGACCACCGGTGCCGTCGGCACGCCGGCCACGCCAGCCGCCGCCCCGGCCGTAGCCGCAGCTGCCGCCGCGCCGGCCGCGACCCAGTTCAAGGATGCTTCGCCCACGAGTACCGAAGACGCCTACAACGCCCTCAAGACCTACCTGATGCTGGGCGATAAATCGCGCTTCGAAGGCGGCCACCTGAACGACCAGCTGACCCGCTTCTGGCGCGTGTGGCTCGACGCCAACCGCGGCGCTATGCCGCGCGAGCAGATGATCCGCAGCGCCGAACGCACCATTTCGTTCTACCTGGCGCAGGTGGAAGACGTGTCCTGGCCGCAGATCGACAGCAAGCTGGCCCTGGTCGACCAGACCCGCGACACCCTGCGCCTGGTGGTGCGCGGCATGCCGGCGCGCGAACGCGTGTACGCCGACGTCAAGGCGCGCGCCGCCACCCGATTCCCGTCGATGACGGTGGGCCGCATCGTGGGCGACCAGGACAAGGAACTGGTCCTGGGCAGCTACGCCGTACCGGGCAGCTTCACGCGCGAAGCCTGGGAAGGCTTCGTGCAGGGCGCCTTCAAGGACGCCGCCAACAAGGAACTGCAAAGCGCCGACTGGGTGCTCAAAACCGCCTCCAAGGACGACCTGACGCTCGAAGGCAGCCCGGAACAGATCCAGAAGGCGCTGGTCGAGATGTACAAGAACGACTACGCCAAGGAGTGGCAGAAGTTCGTGCAGGGCGTGACCATCCGCGACCTCAATGGCTTCGAAGCGGCGGCGGCGGCCATGAACCGCCTGGGCGACCCGCAAACCTCGCCCATCCAGAAGCTGATCACGACCGTCTACGAACAGACCTCGTGGGACAACCCGTCCCTGGTGGACAAGGGCATGGCCAGCGCCAAGCGCGACATGATGGGGTGGTTCCGCGAAGTGATCCTGCGCCGCAAACCGTCGCACGTCACCGTCGACCTGCCTCCGACGCAGAGCGGCAGCAGCATCACGCCGCTGCCGCTGGGCCCCGTCGGACGCGAGTTTTCCGGCGTGGCGCGGCTGGTGGTGGCCAAGGACAAGGATGCCTCGCTCATGCGCGGCTACATGGAGCACCTGTCGAAACTGCGCAGCCGCTTCAACACCATCAAGAACCAGGGCGATCCGGGTCCGGGCGCCAAGCAGCTGATGCAGCAAACCTTGGATGGCAGCGGTTCCGAACTGGCCGAAGCGCTCAAGTATGTCGATGAACAGATGCTGACCGGGATGAGCGACATCCAGAAGCAGGCCATCCGTCCGATCCTGGTGCGTCCGCTGATGCAGACCTTCTCGGTGATCGTGCGTCCGACCGAGGCGGAGATCGACAAGGTCTGGGCGGCCCAGGTGCTGCAGCCGTTCCGCCAGAACCTGGCCACCAAGTACCCGTTCGCGGCCGACTCGCGCTCGGAAGCGACCAACGAGGAAATCGGCCTGGTATTCGGGCCCTCGGGCGCGATCGCCAAGTTCTTCGATACCACCATCGGCCCGCTGGTCGTGCGCCGCGGCGATGTGGTGGCGGCCCGCACCTGGGCCAATATGGGCATCGGCCTGTCGCCGTCGGCGGTGTCGAGCTTCCCCGGCTGGATCGCGCCGCTGTCGGCCGGCGGCGTGGCCGCCGCAGCTGCAAGCAGCGCCAGCGGCGAAGCCCAGACCCAGTTCGACCTGCAGGCGCTGGGCGCGACCGGCGCCACCGAATTCACCATCGAGATCGATGGCCAGACCTTGCGCTGGAAAGGCCAGCCGCAGCCATGGGTGCACATGGTCTGGCCGAACCCGCAGGGCACGCCGGGCTCGCGCATCACCGCCATCACGCCGCAGGGCCAGACGGTGGTGCTGCTCAATGAACCGGGTCACTTCGGCCTGCGCAAGATGGTCGAATCGGCCCAGCGCAAGCGCAAGGATGGCGGCGTATTCGAGCTGAGCTGGGAAAATGCCGGCGTCAAGGTCACCTCCAACCTGAAGATCATCCCGGCCGGCGCCAAGCCGGCAGCTGCGGCGGCCCCGCAGCCGGGCAGCGGCTTCAAGCGCATGCGCCTGCCAGACACGATCATCAGTTCGAGCACGCCAACGGCCGTGCCAGCGGCCGCGCCAGCTGCGGCCGCGCCGGCCGCTGTCACGGCCGGTGCGGGAGTGCGTCCATGAACCGCGCCGTCACGCCGATCGCGGTCGGCTATTTCGGCAAGATCCCCAGCCGGGGCGACTTCGTCAAGGGCAGCGACAATCCAGGCCTGATCAAGGTGCTGGACGACTGGCTGGCCCAGGCCATGGACCTGATGAGCGCCGACGCGCGCTGGAAACTGAGCTACGACGCGGTCGCGCCGCTGCACTTCGCCTTTATCGGCCCGCGCCGCAGAAATGCCATCGCCGGCCATATCGTGGCCAGCAGCGACCAGTCGAACCGGCGCTTTCCATTCCTGATGATGAGCGCGATGGAGGTGCCCGATCCGGCCACCTTCGTGCCGGACGCGCCGCTGGTGCTCTCGCGCCTGTGGAACCGGCTCGAGACGCTCAGCGCCGGCGTGATCGGCGCGGCCGACGCCGCCGCCCCGCTGCAGGCGGCCGCCAGCCACACGATCGACGTCGACCTGCGCGCCTCGGCCTACGAAGCGGCGTTCGAAGACTTCCTCGACATGCAGACCGTGGGCGCGCTCGATGGCCTGCTGAACCAGGCCGGATACGCCTGCTCGGCGCGCCAGGTGCTGCTGGCGCTCGGCATGCTGATGCAGCCGGTGATGGCCAGCAGTTCGAGCCGGCTCGAAAAGAGCCTGGTGCTGCCGCTGCCGGTCGATCCGATCTACCGCAACCTGGTGGCGGCGTTCTGGATGCACCTGATTACCCCGTTCCTGGCGCGCGCCGACTTCGAGCTGTCCCTGTTCGTGGCCCGCATCGATCAGCGCCCGGCGCTGGTGGTGGGCTTTTCCGGCGCCTCCCCGCAAACGCTGCAGGCGATCATGGACCCGACCGCGGCACTGGAACGCCACATCACGTTCGACCATCTCGACTGGGTCGACGAACAGACCGACACGGACTACGCCGTCCAAAAACTGTCCACCTATCTGGCGCAAGCCAATTTGTCACTCAAATCCGCGCTGGAATCGTTGCGCGCGGCGTTTATCGGAAACTGATCATGCGCCACCTCGTCGCCCTGTTAATCCTGCTTGCCGGCGCAGTCAATGCCGGCGCCCAAACCGCCGCCCCCCAGCCGGGCCAGGTGCTGGTGTCCGGCACCGTGCCCGATGAAGCGAGCAAGGCGGCCGTACTGGCCCGCCTGCGCGAAGTGTACGGCGCCGACATGGTGGTCGACCAGATCACCGTCGGCCAGGTCGCCACACCGGCCAACTGGAACGGCTACGTGCAAAAACTGATCACGCCGGACCTCAAATCGATCTCGCGCGGCCAGCTGAAAATCGATGGCAGCACCGTCAGCATCAAGGGCGAAGTGGCCAGCGAAGAGACGCGCCAGAAAATCGCCGGCAACGTCACGGCCAGCCTGAACCCGACCTACACGGTCAACAACAGCCTGCGCGTGTCGGCCGCCGACCAGAACGTGCTCGATACCACCCTGGCCAACCGCATCGTCGAATTCGAAAGCGGCAAAGCCACCCTGACCCCGGCCGGACGCGCCATTCTCGACGAGATGGCGGCGGCCATGATCAAGCTCAAGGACCGCAAGGTCGACATCATCGGCCACACCGATAGCCAGGGCAACAAGGCCACCAACCAGAACCTGAGCCAGGCGCGCGCGGAAGCGGTCAAGACTTACCTGACCAGTTCCGGCATCAAGGCCGAACTGCTCAGCGCTTCCGGCCAGGGCGCCGACCGCCCGGTCGCCAGCAACGACAGCGCCGACGGCCGCGCGCGCAACCGCCGCATCGAATTCCGGATGGCGCAATAAGCGCCTCCCCACCACGAGGACACCATGTTTGCAGCAGAACAGCTCTTAAATCCGATCCGGGCCGACCAGCCGGCCGGCGAGGACCTGGCCTTTTCGCCGGAACTCGACGCCATTACGCTGGCGCGCAAATTCGACGACCCCTCGCTCGACCAGGGCGAGTGGGTCACCGACATCAAGGAAGCGGACTGGGATTTCGTCGTGACCCGCTGCGCCGCCCTGCTCGAACAAAAGAGCAAGGACCTGCGCCTGGGCGTGTGGCTGGCCGAGGCGGCCGCCAAGAAGCACCAGCTGCGCGGCCTGGGCGAGAGCTTTCGCGTGCTGGCCGGCCTGATCGAGCAGTACTGGGACCGCGGCCTGTATCCGGAAGCCGAAGACGACGACCACGACCAGCGCATCGGCAACCTGTCCTGGATCCTGGGCCGCACCCCTGCCCTGCTGCGCGAGATGCGCATTACCGAAGGCACGCGCGGCTACACGCTGGTCGACTTCGAAGTGGCGCGCAAGCTGGCCAACGCCAGCGGCGGCAACAGCAGCTATAACAACAACCCGGGCGCGCCGGCCGGCCTGAAACTGGCCGACCTCGAAAAAGCGCGCAGCGCCAACTCGGCAAAATTTCGCGAGACCTTCACCGCCGACGCCCAGTACTGCCTGGACGCGCTGCGCCAGTTCGAACAGGCGGCCGACGAGCGCCTGGGCCACGACAGCCCGGGTTTCTCGAACGCGCGCGAAGCGGTGCAGGACATGGTGACCCTGATGCCGGCGCCGAGCGCCGCGCCGGCCGAAGCGGTGGCCGCGCCGGGCGACTTTTATTACGCAGAACCGGAAAACGACCAGGGTCCGCCAGGCGCGCCCCAGCCGGCCGGCCCGCCGGGCGTGATCCGCACCCGCGAGCAAGCCGTCACGCAGCTGCGCAATGTGGCCGAATTCTTCCGCCGCACCGAGCCGCACAGCCCGGCCTCGTATTTCGCCGACAAGGCGGCCGACGCGGCCAACACCGACCTGCATGCCTGGCTGCGTTCCGTGGTCAAGGATTCGGGCGCCATGGCCCACATCGAAGAGCTGCTGGGCGTGAAACCGCCGCAGGACGATTGACGCGCGCGCCGCCCCGGCCCGGGGCGCGCACGCCGTTTGTTAATAGTCGAGGTGGTAAATGAGCGGGGTGCCGTCGCCGGCGAACTGGCAAGCGATGTCCGGCGAATTGAGCGACTCCGTCATCCACTCGCGTTTCTTCGTGACGATGTCGCCGGGTTGCTTCCTCATCATCCTTTTCAACTCGTCCAGATTGACCGTCACCCACTTGTAGCTGCAGACCGCCGGAACGGTGCTGCCTTGGGTATTGACCGTCCACACACCGCGTTGATAGGTCAGCATCGCATCGGGAATGTTCGCGATCCAGTTCAGTACTTCAGCCTTGGCCGTGGCCTGCATCGACGTGATCAGCAAGGTGCTCAGGGGCAGCTCGCGCTGCTTTGCCAGCATCTGCGCCAGCTTTTCGACGCTGCCCTTGTGCCCGGCGAAGATGTGATCGCGCGTAAATTTAATGTCAATCAGTTGCGAACTGGACTTGTTTTTTACCAATTCAATCATTTTCTTGCGCAATTCCGGTACTGTCTTCGGTCCGTCCTTGCCACACGGCCATGTTCTCGATGCCATTCCCACTTCCTCCTCAGATTTTCTTGATGAACGCGATGCTCGCAGCACCGCGTGACGGGACGCGACAGACCCCATCGGGGCCTGTCGCACTTAATTATATTGCAATATCAAAAAGTAAAGGTTTCCATGCCGCACACGGCGCTTACTTGATGGTGTACTTGAACTGCCCCTTCTTGTCGGCGCTGACCTTGATCTTGGCGATCGCTGCGCCTTCGGCCATCTTGGCCAGCACCGATTCGGCGATCTCCGGCAGCAAGGTGCCGTTGAGGATATTGTCGACATTGCGCGCGCCCGAATCGACTTCGGTGCAGCGCGCCAGCACCGCTTCGACCAGCGCTTCGTCGTATGCGAATTCGGCCTTGTGGTTGGTGGCGATGCGCTGGGCGATCTTGCGCATCTTCAGTTCGATGATCTTGACCAGCGCGTCGTCGCCCAGCGGGTAGTAGGGAATCACCTTCAGGCGGCCGAGGAAGGCCGGCTTGAACTGCTTCATCAGGTGCGGACGGATCATCTCTTCCAGCGTTTCCGGGGTCGGCATTTCTTCCGGCGTCTTGTTCAGGCACGCCTGCATCATCGCGCTCGACGCCACGTTCGAGGTCAGGATGATGATGGTGTTCTTGAAGTCGATCTCGCGCCCTTCGGCGTCGTCCATCACGCCCTTGTCGAACACCTGGAAGAACAGCTCCATCACATCCGGGTGGGCCTTCTCGACTTCATCGAGCAGCACCACGCTGTACGGATTGCGGCGCACGGCCTCGGTCAGCACCCCGCCTTCGCCGTAGCCCACGTAGCCAGGCGGCGAGCCTTTCAGGCCGGAGACGCTGTGCGCTTCCTGGTATTCGCTCATGTTGATGGTGATCATCTTGCGCTCGCCGCCGTACAGCACATCGGCCAGCGCCAGCGCCGTTTCGGTCTTGCCGATACCGGACGGGCCGACGAACAGGAACACGCCTTTCGGCTTGTTCGGGTCGTCCAGGTTGGCGCGCGAGGTGCGCACGCGCTGCGCCACCGCTTCGATCGCGTACGACTGGCCCAGCACGCGCTCTTCCAGCAAGTCCTTCAGTTTCAGGACCGTCTTGATTTCATCCTTGACCATTTTACCGAGCGGGATGCCGGTCCAGCCGGCGACGATTTCGGCCACCACGTGGCCGTCCACCTGCACCGGCACCATCGGCGTTTCGCCCTGCAGGGTGCGCAGTTCGGCCATCATGGCCTGGATATCCTTGCCCTTGCCGGCGTCTTTCTGTTCGGCGTCTTCCAGGCTGCGGCGCCCGTCCATGATTTTTTCGCTCAGCTGCTTTTCCTGCTCCCAGCGCGCCGCCAGCGCGGTGTGCTGTTCGGCGGCGGCGCTGCGCTGCGCGGCCAGCTCTTTCAGGCGCGCCGCGTGCGAGCCGCCCGCGCTCTGTTCGCGGGCCAGGGCGCCGGCTTCGATGTCGATCCGTTCGAGCTTGCGCGCCAGGTTTTCGATCAGCGCCGGGGTGGCGTTCTGGCCCAGGGCGACCTTGGCGCAGGCGGTATCGAGCACGCTGATGGCCTTGTCCGGGAGCTGGCGGCCCATGATATAGCGGTGCGACAGGCGCACCGCCTCGGTGATCGCTTCGTCGTAGACGCGCACGCCGAAGTGTTTTTCCATCAGCGGCGCCATGCCGCGCAACATGGCGCAGGCCAGTTCTTCGCTCGGCTCTTCGACCTTGATCACCTGGAAGCGGCGCGCCAGCGCGGCGTCCTTCTCGAAGTATTTTTTGTACTCGCCCCAGGTGGTGGCGGCGATGGTGCGCAGTTCGCCGCGCGCCAATGCGGGTTTCAACAGATTGGCCGCGTCGTTCTGGCCGGCGGTGCCGCCCGCGCCGATCATGGTGTGCGCTTCGTCGATGAAGAGGATGATCGCGTGCGGGCTCTTTTTGACTTCGTCGATGACGTTTTTCAGGCGGTTCTCGAACTCGCCCTTGACGCTGGCGCCGGCCTGCAGCAGCCCCATGTCGAGCGTGTGGATCTCGACGCCCTTGAGCACGTCGGGCACGTCGTTGGCGGCGATGCGCAGCGCCAGGCCTTCGACCACCGCGGTTTTACCGACGCCGGCTTCGCCGGTCAGGATCGGGTTGTTCTGGCGGCGCCGCATCAGGATGTCGATGGCCTGGCGGATTTCGGTATCGCGCCCGATCACCGGGTCGACCTTGCCGTCGCGCGCGCGCTCGGTCAGGTTGGTGGTGAACTGGTCGAGCGATGGCGTCCTGGACGCGGCCTTGGCGGCCATGTCGCCGACCGGGTCGTTGCCCTCGCCATCGCCGGCGTCGCCGGCGGCCTGCGTGGCCACGGCTTCCTGCGAACCGGCGGCCAGCTTGTCGAGGTTATGCTTGATCTGCTCGACGTCGAACTTGCCGAACAACTTGGAGCCGCGGAAGGCCAGCTGCGCCAGTTCCGGATCGGTCAGCAAGGCTTGCAGCAAATGGCCGCTGCGGATTTCGGCGGTGCGGCCGGCCTGGATATCGAGCGAGGCGATCAGCCAGGCGTTTTCGAACAATTTGGGCAGGCGTACCGAAAACACCGGGGTGCGCGAGTTGCCGGCCTTGAGGCGGGCGACTTCGGCCTGCAGGTCCGCTTCGAGCATGCCGGCGCTGATGCCGCACTGGCGCGCGATGAGCGCGAAGTCGCTCCTGGGCTGCTCCAGCAGGGCCAGGAACAGGTGCTCGATGTCGACTTCGTACTGGCCCAGCGACACGCAAATGCCGGCCGCGCGGGTGGCGGCGGTGCGGCTGGTCTCATTGAGTTTGCCGATCAGCGTTTTCAGGTTGATGCTCATGCAGGTTCCTTTTTTTGTTGTGTCGTATTGTCAATCACAGCGCGTGGATATCGTACCGGACATCGCTTCGGTCTTCCTGACGCGAGCCGGTCACCAGAAAACTGTCCCAGCCCAGGCGCCCGCCCGTGCGCGGTTCATCCATGCACACGCCATGCACGTCGGAGCCGCGCAGCACCAGCTGCACTTCGTATTCGAGCGTCACGCCGGTAAACATGGTGATCATGCTCTTGAGCGCGCGCGCCGCCTTCCCGCCCGGCAGGAAGGAGTCGAAGCCGGCATGGTCGAGCGGGCCGATGACGAGGCGCAGGCGCAGGTCGCGCTGCCATACGCGCTCGCCGGCCATGGCGCCGCCGCCCAGCATCGAATTGGCCGCGCCCAGCATGGTCTGCTGGCTGGCCGGCACCGCGTACCAGCAGCCGATGAACTGCTCGGCGCGGATGCGCTGGTTGAAATACTCCGACAGCACGCGCGACATCTGCACCGCCGATGGCGGGCGATGGCGCATGGCCGACGCAAAGTAGCCGAGCGATTCATCGAGCACGCCGCCGCCCATGTCATCCTTGAGGCGGTGGCGCAGCGATTCGTTGCCCACGCCGGCCAGCGACAGCAGCAGCGGCAGGAAGCTGTCCTTGCCGTCGACTGCGTATTTGAGTTCGAGCCGGTACTTGCGCCAGGCTTCGAAGAACAGCGCCAGCGACCGGTTCGAGAAGGTGTCGAGGAATGCGCGCGGGCCCTCATCCTTGTTGTAGATGATGTGGGCCGAGATGCGGTCGGTGTAATGGGCCGGCAGCGCGCCGTTCCCGCCCAACAGGCCCATGAAGGCCGGCGTGATGCGGATGTACTTGAGCGTGTTCGATTGCAGGGCCTCGCCGAGCGACCTGGCCTGGTGCGGCACGTCGCGCGGCACCGTCTCGATGGTTTCGAGCTGGCTGGGCGGAAAAGCGAGCGAGGTCGAATTCTGGAAGCGCAGGAAGTTGGCGATCGCGCCCTGCTGGGGCGAGCCGTGGCGCTTGAGCCATAGCTCAAGCATCCGCACCGCCTGGAAGAACTGGAAGCGGTACGGTTCCTCGAACAGGCGTTCGATTACAGCAGGCTCAAATCGCCGCTTCGTGGCAAGCATTTCAATAGCTCTTCTCCATTTTTATTCGATACGATCACCAGTTGGGTGAAGCTGTTGGCGTGCACGTACAGGCCGAGGAAGCGGTCGATGATGTGGGCGAAGGCGTGGATGCCGCTGCCGACAAAGGCTTCCTCGTCGATCGTCAGGCGCACTTCCATGCCGCGCACCAGGCAGGCGAACGGGTTCCCCGGCAGCCAGGTGTTGGCCGCCTTGTACGCGACCGAGGCAATGCCGCCGATCTGGCGCTGCGAGGACGGTGAACGCGGCAGGTCGTATAGCGTGAGCATCTCGCGGAAGGCATCGAGGCCGCCGTCGGCCAGCGACAGGTGGTTGAGCGACAGGTGCGAAATGAGGCGCCAGTGGGCGCCGCGGCCGCGCTCGAAGCGGTGCGAGGTGGTCGGTTTGCGCAGGAAGCTGATCTGGCGCACGGTGGAGCCGCCCTCCAAAAACAGGTCGCCGCCGCGCAGGCCGTACGTGAGCGAGGCCGGCAGGTCGCGGTTGGTGCAGGTCAGTTCCAGGCTGAGGGTGTCGGTTTCGACTTCGGCCGGGTCGAAATCGATGTCGACGATCGAAATCTCGGTCTCGAAGCCGGGGCTCTTGTCGGCGATGGTTTCGTCGCGCCGCATGACCCAGTAGTGGCCCTTCTTTTCCGGCATCTGCCCGTGCTTGAGCGAATAGAACGGGCGGAAGTCGACGATCGATTCGCCCTGCGGCGTCTGGCGCACCAGTTTGACCGAATCGATCGACTGCACTTCGTAGGCGAACGCGCGGCGCGCATCGGCCAGCACCGGGTAGCTGGCGGTGGTGTGAGTCAGGCGAATCGGTTCGCCGCGCTGGCGGAACAGGTTCACCACCGGGGTGCAGCCGAGCAGCACGTTGTTGGTGGAGAGGGTGCCCAGCATGCGCGCCGCGTTCGAGTCGGTGCGCATGCCCGACAGCGCCAGGTGCAAGGTGATCGAGCGGCAACCCATGGGCAGCACCGCCGTCAGCGCGGCTAGGTCGATGTCGAAGAAGTTGAATTTTTCGGGGAAGCAGAAATACTCGGTCAGCAGGCGGTAGGCCGTGTGCGAGCGCGCCGCGAAGTCGATCAGCGATTCGTCTTCGCCAAAGCCGGCCGCGTGCACCGGAATGGCCGGCAGGGCCATCCAGCGCCCGCTGCTGTCGCCTTCGGCGTAGGCGGCCACGGTGCGCATGAAGAGCGCATCGCGCAGCGCCGCGCAGAACGAGGGTTCGCCATCGATGAACACGCGCAGTTTTGCCAGGCCGAGTTGGGCCAGCGACACCTGGTCCGAGGTGCTGCTGATGGTCAGGCTCACGCTCGAGGTGGCGCCGACCGGAGGCCGGATCGCTTCGGGGGTGTCGATGATCGGCGCGAACGAGGCGCCGGTCAGCGCCAGCGGCGCCACCGTCACCGGATAGGCGGTGCGGAAGGTGCAGGAAGCGCCGCGCACCGGGCGCGTGGTCAGCTGGGTGCCGCGCGGGATCGCGGTGGCGGTGGTCAGCTGCGCGGCCGCGCCCGAAAAATCCATGTGCGCGATCGAGCACGAAGGGAACGGGCGCAGGTAGTGCGGGTACAGCACTTCGAACAGTGCTTCGGTAAATTCGGGATAGTCGTCGTCGAGCCGCTTGGCGATGCGCGAATTGAGCAGCGCGAACGATTCGATCATGCGTTCGATGTGCGGGTCTTCGCACACCTCGCCGGCGATCAGGAGGCGCCCGGCGATCTTGGGATAGCGCTCTGAAAATTCGCGCGAATAGCGGCGCAAAAATCCCAGTTCGCGTTCGTAGTACGGTAACAGATCTTCCAAACTCAGGCTCCCGCGGACGCAGGGCGGCGCGCCTTGCTGATGGTGTAGTGCAGGCTCGATGGCTGCAAGATGGCGTCGAAGTTGACGGGTTCCTGGGAACTGCTCACGACCAGCAGCGCCGTGATGGCGAAATTGAGGCGGTTGACCGAGTCTTCGCGGATTTCCAGCGACGCCTTGACGTTGCGCAGGCGCGGCTCGTGGCGCGCGATGGCTTTTTCGAGACAAAGGCAGATATAGGCCCTGTCGTCGGGGCTCGACAGCGAGCGGCCGGCAAAATCGTTCAGGCCGAACGTCACGATCGAGCGACCGCATTCGGGGTACCGTTTCAGCAAGTCTTCCGGAATCACGGTGCGCGTGTTGAGCAGCGCCTCGAGATCGCGTGCGACCGAGTCCTTCAAGTCCTCGACCGACATCCGGGTGACTGTGCCGCTGGAGGAGCCATTGACCGGCACATCCATCAACCGGTCGAACAAGCCTGGCGTAAAACCCTTCATTGGCACCCCGATGCGTTACTGCTGTTACGCGGTTTTGTTGGTCGACAGATCCCAGCCGCCGGAAGTGTTACCGCCCGAACCGCCGCCAACTTTCTGCTGCGTGTATTTCCATTTGACTTTCGAGTACTTGAGCGACAGGTTCTCGGTGAGGATGTCGCCCGACGAGACGGCTGGAGCGACGCTGGAGATCAGCACGTTTTCCAGTTCGATTTCGAAGTACTTGATACGCTCGCCCTGACCGTCGGCGCGCAGGAATTCCAGCTTTGCCTTCGGCAGGGTTTTGCCCGACGAGCAGTTCTGCAGCAGCAGAGGGGTTGCCAGGTCGGCCAGTTTGGCGATAACGATATCGCGGTGCTCGGTACGCTCGGCGGTATGGCCGCCGCCGGTCGATGCGGTAGCCGATTTAGGCTGCAGCACTTCCCAGCTGACGGACTGGCATTCGATCCAGTCTTTGTGGGCGGAGTCGGACGACTCGCCTTTGATGCCGTCGATTTGGAGGTAGACGTCGATTGCCATTGTGTTCCTTTCAGTGGTTTATAGGTACTACGGGGTGCTACGATTTGGTCGATGGTGGTAGCTCCGCGACCAGACGGAGTGAAACGGAAAGCTCATCGAGCTGGAAGTGCGGACGCAGGAACGACACGGCGCGGTACACGCCCGGACGGCCCGGCACTTCCGACACTTGCACCGACGCTTCACGCAGCGGGAACTGGGCTTTCTGTTCCTGGCTTGCGTTATCGTCGAGCAGCACGTACTGGGTCAGCCAGCGGTTCAGATGGTCCTCGACGTTCGATGCGGCGGCGAAGCTGCCGATCTTGTCGCGCATCATTGCCTTCATGTAGTGGGCAATGCGCGAAACGGCGAAGATGTACTGCAGCTGGGCCGACAGCACCGCGTTGGCGTTGGCCGAGTCGGTATTGTATTTCTTGGCTTTCTGGGCCGATTGGGCGCCGAAGAAGGCCGCGTAGTCGGTGTTCTTGCAGTGCACCAGGGAGATGAAACCGAGGTCCGACAGCTCTTTTTCACGGCGGTCGGTAATCGCGATTTCGGCCGGGCACTTGAGCGCAACTTCGCCTTCGTCGGTCTTGAAGGTATGGGTCGGCAAGTCTTCGACCAGGCCGCCGCCTTCGACGCCGCGGATCGCCGCGCACCAGCCGAAGTCGTCGAATGCGCCGGTCAATTTGGTCGCGAAGGCGTAGGCTGCGTTGCACCACAGGTATTTGTGGTGGTCGGTGCCGTCCACGTCTTCCACGAAATTGAAGCCTTCGGTGGTGGCGCCATCGGCCGGGTGGAACGGCAGGCGGCCGAGGAAGCGCGGCAAGGTGATGCCGACGTAGCGCGAATCTTCGGATTCGCGGAACGACTTCCATTTGGCGTATTCGACCGTGTCGAAGATCTTGGCCAGGTCGCGCGGTTTGCCCAGTTCGCTGTAGCTTTCCAGGCCGAACAGCTCGGGCGAGGCCGAAGTGATGAACGGCGCGTGGGCGGCGGCGGCGATGTGCGACATCTGCTCGACGAAATACATGTCTTCCGGCTGGCGGGTGATTTCGAAGTCGCCCAGGAGCGAGCCGAACGGCGCGCCGCCGAAGGTGCCGAATTCTTCCTCGTAGACCTTCTTGAACATCGTGCTCTGGTCGAACTCGAGCGCGCTCTGGAAGTCCTTGACCAGCTCGCGCTTGGTCGCGTTGAGCATCTTGATCTTGAGGTTGGTGCCGGTCGAGGTGTTCTTCACCAGATAGTTCAGGCCGGTCCAGCTGCTTTCGAGCTTCTGGAACTCGGGCGCGTGCATTACGGCCGAGAGCTGGTCCGAAATCATGCGGTCCAGTTCGGCGACGCGGGCATCGATGGTGGCCGACAGGTTGTCCGACACGATCACCGTGCCGTCCATTACCTGGTGCACCAGTTCCGAAATCAAGTCCTTGGCGCGGGCGTGCTCGACGCTCGATTTGGCCACCTTGCTCTGTTCGACGATCTGGTCGAGCAAGGCCGTTTCATGGGTCGTCGCGGCGGCGCCGGAGGCAGGGGTCAGTTGAGCGGACATGATCAGTCTTTCTTGGCGTTGGCTTGCTGGCCGAGTTCGGCCAATTTCTCGGTGTTGCTGAGCACATCGTTGAGGATGTCTTCGAGTTTGTCGTTGCCGGCCAGCTTGTTGCGCAGGTCGGCCAGCTTGGTGCGCGCTTCGAGCAGCTTGCGCAGCGGCTCGACCTGCTGGACCACCGCCTCGGGACGGAAATCTTCCATCGACTTGAACTTGAGGTCGACGGCGAACTTGCCGCCTTCGCCGGTCAGGGTGTTGTTCACGCGGTAAGCGGCGCGCGGCTCGACGCCCTTCATGACTTCATCGAAATTGTCGCGGTCGATGCCGACGAAATTGCGGTCTTTCAGGCGTTTCTTCTCGACTTCGGAACTGCCGCCGAAATCGCCGACGACGCCCATCACGAACGGCAGCTCCTTGCTTTCGATCGCATCGCCGATTTCGACGTCATAGGTCATCTGCACGCGCGGCGGACGCACTTTTTGCAGACGCTTTTGGACACTTTCTTTCTTGGACATGGTGGTTCCTTCTACATGGTTGGAGCGTGAATCGCCGGCTTACTTGAGCAAGTCGAATGGGTCGGATTTGTTGCCTTCGTCCTTGTCCGTCTTGGACGTCTTCTCGGCCTTGTCGCGGCGCTTGGCCGGTTCGGTGCGGCGCGTCGGGGTGGCGGCGGTGTTATCGCCAAGGTTTTCGCGCAGCAGCTTGGCCAGGTCCTGGGACTCGGTGCGCAGCGCCGGGGTCATCCCATTCTGGCGGTTCAGGTCGCCCAAGGCGCGGGTCGACAGGCGCAGGCCGGCGATGGCGATGATGCTGTTCGCCGCTTTGTCGTTGGGATCACGCAACAACACTTCCTGGGCGCTGACGATCGCTTCGCCATACTGGCCGGCGTCGTAGCGGGTCTGCGCGATGCTGGCCCACGGCGCCTTGTCGGCCGGATAGGCGGCTGCGGCTTGTTTCCACACGGTGACGGCTTGCTCCTTCTGCCCGGAACCGGCGGCCTGGGATGCCTGGTTCAGCAGATCGGCCAGCGGAGCCCGGGGCGGGACCTTCGGCGCCGAGTCACAGGCGGAGAGAGCCGCGGCGCAAGCCATGACGCCGAACAGGTGCTTCAGATCGGAAAAAGTGGTCATGCGGTATCCTCGAAAGCATTGACAGAAAATTAATGTGTATATTGTAACACTTATTACACAAGCAACGTTAGCAGAGTTTGAAATTTTACATCGCGCAATTGAAAATCACACATTTTCACTTTGTAGTAAGCGCGTACGTTACATTAGCACGGAGACAAATCTTCTCATAAATGTTATTGTTCCGCTAATTAGTTTTTCAAATTGATGCAAAATTTGCCAAAGGTGCCCACAGCATGTCTAGTAAAGTCCTCTGGGGCGAAGGATTGTTCCTCCGGCCCCAGCACTTCCAGCAGCAGGATCAGTACCACGAGCACCGCCTGCACGAGAGCGTGAAGGCGGTCCATCCCTATGCGTGGGGAGTGAACCAGTTGCAGGTGGACCGCGACGCGCTGGCCAACAATGCGCTGCGCGTGCTGGAACTGTCGCTGCGCTTTCAGGACGGCGAACTGGTGGACGCGCCGGGCGCCGACGCGCTGCCCGAGACGGTGGACCTGAGCCAGCTGCTGCAATCGCAGCAGAGCGTCACCTTTTACGCCGCCCTGCCCGCCTTCAAGCCGTTCGGCGGCAACTTCGCGCCGCTCGGCCAGACCGCCAACGCGGCCCGCTTCGTGCAGGCCAATGCCGACACGCCCGATCTGTACACCCAGGCCGCGCAAGCCCAGCTGACGTACCTGAAGAAAAGCGTGCGCCTCATTTCCGAGTTCGAGCCGCGCGATTCGTACACCCACTTCCCGCTGCTGCGCCTGCGCCGCGTGGCCACCGGCGGCTTCGAGATGGACCCCGCGTTCGTGCCGCCGAGCATGTCGGTGCGCAGCGCCCCGATCCTGTTCCTGCAGCTGCGCCGCCTGATCGACGCGCTGCAAGCGAAGGTGAGCGCGCTGTACGGCCACCATCGCGAGCCGAGCAAGAATGTGATCGAGTTCCGTTCCGGCGACATGTCCTCGTTCTGGCTGCTGCACACGGCCAGCACCGCGTATGCCTCGCTGACGCACTACTTCCACCACCCGGGCCTGCATCCGGAACGCCTGTACGAAGCGCTGCTGGGCGTGGCGGGCGCGCTGATGACGTTTTCCAAGAGCTGGACCCTGGCCGACCTGCCGCCCTACCAGCACGCCGATCCGGGGCCCGCGTTCGCGAAACTGAACATGATCATCCGCGACCTGCTGGACACTGTAATCTCGTCAAAGTACTTCGCCATTGCGCTCGATCTAATCAAGCCGTCCTACTATCTCGGCTCGCTGGAGTCGGGCAAGATCGACGACAAGACCGCGTTTTACCTTGCGGTGTCGGCCAATTTGCCAGCCATCGAACTGGTGGACGTGGTGCCGCTGCGCTTCAAGATCGGCGCGCCGGACGACGTTGAAAAGTTCGTGCTCTCGGCCATGCCGGGCGTGCGCCTGCAGCACGCGCCGCAGGTGCCCCCGGCCGTGCCGGTGCGCCCGGATACCGTCTACTTCACGATCGAGGCCAAGGGCCAGATGTATGAACGCATGATGCAGGCGCAGTCGATTTCCATCTATGTTCCAGAAGGCTTGCGCGAGCTGACCCTGGAACTGATCGCCGTAACCTCCTGACCCAAGGATTGACCAGATGACTACCACCGCACCCTCCCTGATGGCCGGCGGCCCGGTTGCCGCCGCCGCGGGAGCCACTCCGCAAACGCTGCTGGACCTGATGTACGACGGCTTTTACGCGCTATTCATGCTCAAGAACGGCAACGGCCCGCAGAACAATGCCGACTTCCAGCACAAGACCACGCAGTTTCTCGAAGAGTTCACGCGCGGCGCCAAGAAACAGGGCGCCTCGGCCGACGATATCGACGCCGCCAAGTACGCCTTCTGCGCGGCGGTCGACGAAATCATCCTGCGCTCGACGTTTTCGATCCGCGACGAATGGGAACGGCGCCCGCTGCAACTGGTGCTGTTCGGCGACCAGCTGGCCGGCGAGAATTTCTATCACCGCCTCGAATCGCTGCGCACGCGCGGCAGCACGCATCTTCAGGCGCTGGAAGTGTTTCATATGTGCCTGCTGCTGGGCTTCCAGGGCCGCTACATCCTGGAGGGCTCGGAAAAGCTCAACTACCTGACCGCGCGCCTGGGCGACGAAATCGCCAACATGAAGGGCAAGCGCGGAGGCTTTGCGCCGCACGCCGACCGCCCCGACCAGATCGTGCACAAGCTGCGCAGCGATTTGCCGTTGTGGGTCCTGTGCTCGGTGTTCGGCTTGATCTGCATCCTCGGTTATATCGGCCTGCGCGCGTCCCTCAGCAAGACCACCGAGGAACGCATGGCCGGCTATAACGATGTGGTCAAGCTGGCGCCGCGCGCCGCCAACCTGACCATCACGCTGCCCTGATGGCAGGCGGCGGCCGGGTCGCGCCCTGAGCGTGTCCGGCGTTGGCTTGAGCGATCCTCATGCATCGCCAGGCACGTATGCGCGCCGGCTTGACCGTGGCGACAACCGTCCCGTATGCAACGCAGGCAGCGGCCAGCAAAGCCGGTTTGAGGAATCATGAAACAAGAAATCTACGTCAGCACCGACGTCGAAAGCGATGGCCCGATCCCCGGGCCGCATTCGATGCTCAGTATCGGATCGGCCGCCTACCTGGCCGACAAGACCTGCATCGCGACCTTCAGCGCGAACCTGGAATGCCTGCCCGACGCTGCGGCGCACCCTGCCACCGCCGCCTGGTGGCTGACCCAGCCCGAGGCATGGGCCGCCTGCCGCGCGGGCCTGGAAACGCCGCCGGCGGCCATGCAGCGCTATCTGGCTTGGGTCAAGTCGCTGCCGGGCAAGCCGGTGTTCGTGGCCTACCCCGCCGGCTTCGACTTCCTGTTCGTGTACTGGTACCTGATCCGCTTTACCGGCGAAAGCCCGTTCAGCCATTCCGCGCTCGATATCAAATCGTACGCGATGGCCGTCATGAAGCGCGATTACCGCGACAGTACCAAGCGCAATATGCCCAAGCACTGGTTCGATCCCCTGCCCCATTCGCATGTGGCGCTCGACGACGCCATCGAACAGGGTGCGCTGTTCTGCAATATGCTGGCCGATAACCTGGCGCGGGGACGTCAGGACGGATAAGCGGCGATCTTGGCGGCGAGCCGCTGCGCAAGGTAGCCATTGGCCTCACCGAGCGCGTCGAGAATAAGGCTGCCCTCCTTGCCGTACGCGCTGATCTTCTCGGGCGACCAGTACGACGGTGGCGCTTGCAGATTGCTGATGCGGTCGGCCAGCTTGACGCACCATATGGCTTTTGGCTGGAGCCGGATTCTTGCCAGGCTGTCCGCCATGGCGTCCGCCTTCGGGAGCGTGGGCGACTTCGATAAAGCGGCCACGCCATCGGCCACGGCCAGCCCGAATTCGGCGACCAGCGTGGCGTGCGGGACATCCTGATCTTCCATCGCATCGTGCAGGATGGCGCACTGCATGGCGCTGCCGATACCGTCGATCGGTTCCTGCGCATGGGCGGCGAGAAGCTCCATGCCCACCATCCCCAGATGCACGAGATAAGGCATGTCGGTGCCTGGGAATTTTTGTTGGGCGTGCACGTTGGCCGCATAACGCCAGGCCTTGAGCCATGCTTCCTGCGATGCGTAATCGATTTGCTGCGTCATGGTTCCTCCGATGGTCGATCTTAACGCAGCCGGCAGAAATGCGTGCGACTGGCTACAATATCGCCACGCCGACCAGCGTCGGTATCAACAGGAGAAAACATGTTCAGGGAAGTCGCGGAGCTCAAGGTCACTGCGGGAACGGAGCAGCTGTTTGAAGCAGGCGTGCAGCAAGCCATACCGCTGTTCAAGCGCGCCAAAGGATGTCATGGCATGCGCATGGAGCGTTCGGTCGAAGAACCGGGCAGCTACATGCTGTTCGTCGAGTGGGAAACCATCGAGGATCACATGGTGCATTTTCGCGAGAGCGAAGATTTCCGGGAATGGCGCCGACTGGTAGGCGGCTATTACAGCGCGCCGCCGCGCGTTTTCCACACCATCAGCGCGGTCGAGGGCTTCTGACCCGAGGCGGTTCCACCACGGCGCGGCATCGAGCGAACATCTGATGACCAGTAGGGTCGTGGTGGGTGTTGCAGGTCGCCGCGCAAGCTCGTTGTCTTGTTCCGGTCAGTCGAAAAACACCTGGGCGTTGACGACACTGGTTTTTTCAACGCTCACCGCGCAAAAGCGGCCTACCTCAACGCTCGACGTTGAACCCTTCA
Organism: Massilia pseudoviolaceinigra; assembly: GCF_030846505.1. NCBI lineage: Bacteria > Pseudomonadati > Pseudomonadota > Betaproteobacteria > Burkholderiales > Oxalobacteraceae > Massilia > Massilia pseudoviolaceinigra. The sequence goes on from NZ_JAVCWL010000014.1 coordinate 181,503, forward strand.
TCTGAGCGAAGCCGCCAAATCCGGGCAAGTTCGTCCCTTGCGCATCAGATACGTAATGCGCCAAGCGACGACCATGAACAGCGCCAACGCGCGCTCAATCCGCTCCATGCTCGACAGTTGCAAGGCCTCGACTTCACAACCGTTTTTTAGCACATGGAAATAAAGGCAAGTCGGCCGGAGGAACTGCCCCTCCGGCCTCTCACAGAACGGTGCGTGAACCTCTCAATTCACACCGCTCCCATCAAGCAAACCCTCCAACCATTCCTTTCTGCCAATGTACGAAGAGGTGCGGGTGTTTCGTCGCCAGTTGATCGAGAAACATACAAGCCCGCGTCTTGTGATGTTTAAACCTGCGATACTTCTTCCTCGCCCAAGCCACCAACGTCATGTTGAAATGCCTGAACACGAGATACATCGCCGAGCGGCAGAATTTTCCGTAATGCTGTAACCAGCCCCGCAGGACCGGGTTGTAAGACCGGGCAATATCGGCCAAGCTCAGATCCGTAAGATTCCGGAAATTCCGCTTGCGTGTCGTTTGACGCATTGCTTTGACCGCCTTGTTGCTGACCGCCGGAGTGAAGCTTACAAACATGATATTTCGTTTGCTGTTCTTCGCCAACCTTGGCCTGAATGTGTATCCGAGGAAATCGAACTGGGTCACCGGATATTTCTTCTTGCGATCTCTATCTTTGCAATACACGATCTTGGTCTTGTCCGGATGCATTTGAAGCTGACATTGCGCGAACCTCGCATCGAGCGCCGCCATCAGGGCCAGTGCTTCTTGTTCGGTCCTGCAATGTGCCAGTCCATCATCCGCATACTTGGCAGCGACTCCCGCGCAAAGTACGCTGCCGCCTTTTTTAGTAAGCGCTCCATAAAACACAGCCTTGTGGCTTGATCCCGATTTCCGCATGCTTGCA
>NZ_JAVCWL010000140.1:0-575 GCF_030846505.1 Massilia pseudoviolaceinigra
AGCCCCAAAGCCGACGCTCACGAGCGTTTTTCGAGATTGGAAATGCGATAATAGATTACCAACATCTTCCCTGGCTACGGGTGGTTCGTCGCCGCTAACTAGGCCACGACGTACCCGTTGCGTGAATACCCGTGCTCCGCGTTGTCCCAAAGCTCGGATACCGCTGGTTAAAGCGCATCCTCAGATCACGCACGTCATCCCGAACATGTTCACTTAACGGTCGAAACCAGTAGAGCACTTTGTAAACGATTAGCGGAGCGCGTTCTAGATGTGCATCGAGCAGGTTGAAAACCCTTCTTTCGCCTAACCCATTCACCGTTGCCTCGAGCCAAAGCCTGACAGAACTGGCGTCCCCATAGACAAACCCATGTTCCAAAATGACCTCAAGGTAAATTGGCCTGAGCTGCACCGTTTTTACTAGAGGCATGCCTAGGCCAAGGTTTCTCTGAAGAACTCGCCACACGAACTGGAATTTTTTGTGTTCGTCCTGTTGGCGCAGCCACTTGCAAACTTCGTTCTCTCGTCTTGAATCTCGTGAGAGCTTTGAGGTAACCTGAGTTCTGTGGACACTTCTA
>NZ_JAVCWL010000141.1:0-575 GCF_030846505.1 Massilia pseudoviolaceinigra
CGGGAACACGGCGGCCGACATGTCGTCCATCGTTTTCGATAGCACAGCGTTGAGCGCCGCCGTCAGTTCGTCGCCCTTCAGCCCCTTGAGAGAGATTTTGGTGACGTCGATGGTCAGATCGTCGAGCGACTTCTTGACGTGATCAGCGCCGATGCCGAGCACCGCTGCCGCCTCAGTGAGGGCGCCTTCGACACCCTTGAACACGAGACCGAATTGCGCTGGAAGTTCGCCCTCCAGCCCGGCCGTTTGCACCGCGTTGCTCGTCTTCTTGCTCAGGCCAAAGAAGCTCGACTTTGTGGCGTCCACGCTGGCGTACTGGTCGTATCCCTTGCCGCCCTGCAGATCCCGCACGCTTCCGCCGAACTGGATGCCCGAGTCGACGATGGTCGTTTTTGTTTTCCCCCAAAGGTTATTTACGAAGCTCGCGATCTTGTCGCCCAGCCCGGGGCCGAAAAGGCCCTTTGTGACTTCAGTCATTACAGTGGAGATCCCATCGACCGGTTTGCCGACGTTGAGCTGGCCGGTCTTGATCCCGAGATTGCTGCCGTCCGTGACACCAGGGGCCCGGACGATCA
>NZ_JAVCWL010000142.1:0-560 GCF_030846505.1 Massilia pseudoviolaceinigra
ATAATCCAGACACAAAAACATTGGGTATTGCTCCCAACAACCTGGCTTATGTGATTTATACCTCGGGATCGACAGGCACTCCTAAAGGGGTAATGATTGAACATGGGAATGTTATTCGATTAGTGATAAACAATTGGTATGCAAAAATCACTCCAAACGATTGTATTGCACAATGTGCCAATGTCTCCTTTGATGCATCTACTTGGGAAATTTGGGGGAGTTTGTTAAATGGTGCAAAACTACTCATCGTTGCGCAAGATACCTTGCTGGATGCAGCCTCTTTTGAAAACGTTTTAATTTCAGAAAAGGTTTCTGCTTTATGGCTAACCTCGGGTTTATTTAACCAATATGTAGACCTTATTCAAGGCTCGTTCAAACATTTAAATTATTTGTTGATTGGTGGAGAGGTGCTTGATCCTCACAATGTCGCTAAAGCGCTTTATGGTGACTCTCCCCCTAAACATGTGATTAATGGCTACGGCCCTACAGAAACCACAACATTTGCAGCTTCTTTTGCAATAATTGACATTGCGGACAATCACACCATTTCCATTGGCCGC
>NZ_JAVCWL010000143.1:0-528 GCF_030846505.1 Massilia pseudoviolaceinigra
TACGCCGGCGCCGAGCCGCGCCGCCTTGAGGATTGCCTTTTGTTGCGGGTAGGACGAGGCGTAAACCGTCACCTGAACGCGCGCAGTGACCACGCTGTTTCCAGCACGGGCGACTGTGTCGTGTTCGATACCGCTGATTTCAGTAATGCCGATCGCCGGCAACGTACCGGTCGGGATCGTACCGGCGGCAATGCGCGCGGCGGGCACCAGGGCGATGAGGGGCGCGTGGGCGACCAGCAGCGCACGCATAATTGCAACTGCGCTCATTTCTTGCGAGCCGTGATCTTAGGCTCTGGCGCCGGCTCGGCGCGGCCAGGCGATGGAACCGCGACACCCTGCTTGATGTGGTATTGCGCTAGGCGATCGCCACGCGAACTGGCGACCGTCTCATACTCAGTCCCGGCCGCCAGCTCGCGCACGGTCTCGCCATCAAGCGAGCCTTGCACGGTTTTAGTCATCAGAATTTTCATAGTTACCCTGGGTCTGGGAGGTTGATGCCCTCGGCAGTCAGCCTTGAGCGGATTTTTG
>NZ_JAVCWL010000144.1:0-528 GCF_030846505.1 Massilia pseudoviolaceinigra
AAAAAATCCGCTCAAGGCTCACTGCCGAGGGCATCAACCTTCCAGACCCAGGGTAATCATGAAAATTCTGATGACAAAAACCGTGCAAGGCTCGCTCGATGGGGAGACCGTGCGCGAACTGGCGGCCGGCACCGAGTACGAGACGGTCGCCAGTCCGCGTGGCGATCGCCTGGCGCAATACCACATCAAGCAGGGTGTCGCGGTGCCATCGCCTGGCCGCGCCGAACCGGCGCCAGAGCCTAAGATCGCGGCTCGCAAGAAATGAGCGCAGTTGCAATTATGCGTGCGCTGCTGGTCGCCCACGCGCCCCTCACTGCCCTGGTGCCCGCCGCGCGCATTGCCGCCGGCACGATCCCGACCGGTACGCTGCCGGCGATCGGCATTACTGAAATCAGCGGTATCGAGCACGACACAGTCGCCCGTGCTGGAAACAGCGTGGTCACTGCGCGCGTTCAGGTGACGGTTTACGCCTCGTCCTACCCGCAACAAAAGGCGATCCTCAAGGCGGCGCGGCTCGGCGTCGGCGTG
>NZ_JAVCWL010000145.1:0-512 GCF_030846505.1 Massilia pseudoviolaceinigra
ACCGGGGTCAGATACCGTCTTGAATAGCAATCCTATTCGATAAATAGTTTGCATCGAAGACGGTGCCTGTGCGAATGACACCATAGATCAGGTGTGTCAGCTTGTGCATCACCGCTCCGATAACGGCCTTTTTGGTCATTCCGGTGGCTAACAGGCGTTCGGCGAACTGTCGCAAGATCGGGTTATGGCGGCGCGCCACCATGCTTGGCATGAACAGCGCCGCCCTTAAAGATGAGTTACCGACCTTGCTCACCATCGTTCTTCCCCTCACCGAGCTGCCTGAAGTGCGCTGCTTTGGGGTGACGCCCAGGAAAGCAGCGAAGGCCTTCGCATTGTCGAAGCGCCGAATGTCTCCAAGGTGGCCGAGGAGTCGGGCGACAGTCGTCATGCCGATCCCAGGGATGCTGGCAATGAGCCGCGCATCGTCTTTGAGCCCAGGATGCCGGTCGATGTGATCGTCGATCTCGTTCTCCAGCTTGTTGATTTCGGCATCGAGCCAAACGATGTGCTGC
>NZ_JAVCWL010000146.1:0-505 GCF_030846505.1 Massilia pseudoviolaceinigra
CTTTACCGCCGGCAACCCTTCGCGTACATGCAGGTCGTTGAAGTCGGATACCTTGCCAGGCGTCTTCGACTCGGGGAACGCGATGCCGACCTGGTGCTTGGCTGCGGCGGCGGTCGCCTTCTCGACGCCCACATTTTGCTGGGAGTGCTTGTCGTTGTCCGCCATGATATGCACGGGATTGGTCGGATGGCGCGATTTCACCGAGTCGACCACGGCGTCGAGGTTGCGCGAATCGAAAGCGACGACCACCGGTTTTCCGGTGGCCTGGTGCAGCGAGGCGCCGGTCGCGTAACCTTCGGACACCAGCACATCGGCGCCCGGTTTGATGTCGCCGATGACGTGCATGTTGCCCGAGCGGCGGCCGCCTTTTTCGAACGTCTTGCCTTCATCCTCGCCGGGACGGATCGATTGCGCCGACCAGACCTTGCCGTCGATGTCGCGCACCGGAACGACGACCTTGTCGCCATCGAACTTGACGCCGTGCGCATCGATCTGCTTGCGCTCC
>NZ_JAVCWL010000147.1:0-505 GCF_030846505.1 Massilia pseudoviolaceinigra
CTTTACCGCTGGCAACCCTTCGCGTACATGCAGGTCGTTGAAGTCGGATACCTTGCCCGGCGTCTTCGACTCGGGGAACGCGATGCCGACCTGGTGCTTGGCTGCGGCGGCGGTCGCCTTCTCGACGCCCACATTTTGCTGGGAATGCTTGTCGTTGTCCGCCATGATATGCACGGGATTGGTCGGATGGCGCGATTTCACCGAGTCGACCACGGCGTCGAGATTGCGCGCATCGAAAGCGACGACCACCGGTTTTCCGGTGGCCTGGTGCAGCGAGGCGCCGGTCGCGTAACCTTCGGACACGAGCACATCGGCGCCCGGTTTGATGTCGCCGATGACGTGCATGTTGCCAGAGCGGCGGCCGCCTTTTTCGAACGTCTTGCCTTCATCCTCGCCGGGGCGGATCGACTGCGCCGACCAGACCTTGCCGTCGATGTCGCGCACCGGAACGACGACCTTGTCCCCATCGAACTTGACGCCGTGCGCATCGATCTGCTTGCGCTCA